>CAZYQB010000103.1:0-7401 GCA_964649595.1 uncultured Oscillospiraceae bacterium
GGCATAAGTGCAACAATGCGCGTTGCAGGCTCACTCAGAGTGATCTCACGACCATGCATATCCGTGATGGTGATTGAGGTATCCTCTGCCATCGCAACGGCGGTCATGCTGAGCATCATCAGCACAGCAAGGAACAGGGAAACGAGCTTCTTGGACATAACAGTCCCTCCTCAATAAAGATCAAATGAATTAGCAGGAGGGACTGCCGCAAAAAAACAGTGTCCCTCCCTGAGGAACACTAATCAAACCGTCAGCCCATCTGCATTTTTCGATCACTCAGAGATATACTCTTTCCTTCGGCATCGTACAGAAAGCTGTCAGTCCAATAGCATGCCCACACCCAGGGGAATGATTTTCACGGTATAAACAAGTCTCCCGGCTTTGCTTCATCCTACATATAGCAGATCCTATCGACCTGCTTCGCGCGCCTTCCCGCTTTCGCAGTGGCTTTTTATGGCACAAGACCATCACGCTTTCGTCAGCTTCACGGTTACTGGGATAGCTCGGAAATTCCATCCGATTCCTATGGCGTTTATTTTCCAAATAAACGTCGCGCATCGCTGCGCAGATACACCGGCTATTCATTTGTCAGCATCTATTATAATTCGTATATCCCGTTTCAGTCAATCGTATTTTATCAAAAAGCGCTTCAAACTTCAAAGTTCTGTGATTTTTACAAAAAAGTGAAATATAGTTAAGCAAATGCCCTATTCCCTCATTTAAAAACGCGTGCAGGAGCCATCCGAATCAAGGATATACCCTTCTGTGTTTCTCACTTGAAAATCATAATATTCGCCGACAGACCGCGCATATTTTTCCATGACAGCCATGATCGTTCCACCATGCGCTATAATTGCACAATCCTGCGTTATATCTTCCTGCAGCAGTTTCTCAAACGCACAGACGCACCGCTTCGAAAAACCTTCCCTGCTCTCTCCGTTTGGAAACGGGAGTTTTCCGCCGGAGTCGATCCATGCCTGATAATCCGCGCGTCCGTTCAACTCGGCATAGTTCCTGTTTTCAAATTCTCCAAAGTCACATTCGCGAAAGTCGTCTATAATCTCTACCGGAACCCCCGGATAAACAATTTGGGCAGTTTCGATACAGCGTCTCATGGGGCTTGAAAATACTCTCGCAACTTCGGGATATTTCTTCGATTTAAGCCCCTCGATCCCCTGCTCACACAGCGATTCATCCGTGCGGCAGCCGATGTAGCGCTGCTCAAGATTTCCCCGCGTCTGTCCATGCCGGATCAGCACCCATTTCATTTGATGCGCACCCCGATCCCGCACACACAGCGCGTCACACTTTCCGCCTGCTGCGCGATGATACATAGAGCACGTCCGACTGCTTCCCGAAATGCGCGGTCAGAGGCTTCCATCGGCACAACCCCCGCGCCGACTTCATTTGAAACAACGATGGCATCCGGATGCATTCTGCAAAAGCACCATGCAAATTCACGCGCCTCCTGTCCGTTATCAAAAACAGCACTTCGAATGATCTCATGAAAATCCGAATATATCTCACAATCCGGATTTTCCCTTCGAGCCAGATCCTCCTGTCCCTGATATGCGCCGCCGATATACAACTTCATATGATCTTTCCTCCCAATACGATGACCGCAGAAAGCACAAGCTCCGCAATCTGCACAAACCAGCCTGCCAGATCTCCTGTTATGCCGCCGAAGTTCTTATACGCCATGTGACGATAGTATGCAAAGCAGGCTCCTGCAGCCGCAAGACATATGGGGGCGATCCATCCTCCAAACATAATCCACAATGCTGCAGACAAAATACCGTACACACCTGCACCGACTGCAACCATCCGGCGATGCGCCGTGCGTGCAAAGCCATCCATCATGCCGCCCGGACGCGCGCTTTTGAAAAACGCAAGCGCCAGCGCACTTAAAGCCCTCGAGATCATAAATACCGCAACCAATGCAGGCGCAGCCGCAGTTTCCGCCTCGCTGTATACTCCCGCAAACAGCAGCAGATATCCGGCGCAGCCGATTACCGCAAATGCCCCCGTATGACTGTCCTTGAGAATCTCCAACCTGCGCTCCCTTGTCTGCCACGAAGAGAGCGCATCGGCGGTATCCATAAATCCATCCATATGAATGCCGCCCGTTACCAGCAGCGGAATGACCGCGCTTACCGCGCCCTTCAGCAGCGCACCGATGCCCAGTATTTCACACAAGTACAGCCAGCCCCACAACACCAGCCCGACTGCCGCGCCGATAAGCGGAAAGAAGCACATGGTATATTTCCGGTTTTCATCCGACCATTCCACCTGCGGCATCGGAATGCGCGAATATGTGGAAAAGGCGATCACGCAGGAACGAATCACACGCATGGAAGCTCTCCTTTCAGCACAACCGGAATTGAATAGACCACTTCGACCACACAGTCGGCCATTTGCGCCGCCGCGTTGCTGATATCAGACAGCTTTCGGAGATATTCCTGTGTCGATTCGTCATATTCGATTCCATCCGAAAAAACATCATTTGTAACCATCACCAGATGGCGGCATTTTTCCGCCAGTATGCGCAGCGCAGGAACAATGCGCCCCACATCGCCGCCGTCGAACATTTCGTTTGCCATCAGATTGACCAGATCCTCCAACAAGACGATGCTGCCTTCCTCTATTTTCACCGAAGCGAGATCCTTTCCGCACTCGATGGTCATAAACCCTTTATCGGCACGCTGCGCTCTGTGCCGCCGCACACGCAGTACCGACTCCTCATCATATACCTGCATGGTGGCAATATACACTCTTTTTTCATTCGGCAGCAATGAAATCAGCTTTTCAGCCCATGTAGACTTGCCGCAGCCGCTGCCGCCTGTAACCAGCGCGATCATATCTTTCCCTCCTGCGGCGTATAAGCATCCATGCCCAGATCATCAAATGTATGCGGACCATGATATACGCGCAATGCCATATCCAGAAGCGGCAGCAGCGCAGCCGCGCCCGTTCCCTCGCCCAGTGCCATATCGGCATGGATGATCGGCTTTAATCCCAGCTCGTCCATAATACGCGTCGCGGCAAATTCACGACTCATATGCGACGGCAGCATAAAGTCTTTTACCTCCGGACATATACGCGCTGCAGTCAGCGCAGCAACCGCAGAAATCACTCCGTCAATCACAATCGGCACGCGGTATCTCGCGCCGCCCAGAAAAGCCCCTGCCATGCCGGCGATTTCCAAACCGCCCACCTTTGCCAGCACATCGACCGGGTCATGCGGATCGGGTTGATTGACGGAAAGTGCCCGTTCAATGGCTCTCTTTTTTCGAATCAATCCTGCATCCGACAGCCCTGCGCCCCGTCCGGTCAGAGTCTCCGGCGACATTCCCAGCAGTGCACAGCTCATGGCAGTAGATGCGGTGGTGTTTCCGATGCCCATCTCTCCGGTCAGAATGATCCGATATCCTTTTTCCTTCATTTCCCCCACCAGATCGCTGCCCGCCTGCAAAGCCTGCAGAGCCTGCTGCCGGGACATGGCAGGCTGCACCGCCATATTTTTCGTACCCGCAGCAATCCTTCTGGAAATAACGCCATCAACGCTTTTAAGCATCCCCATATCCACTGCGAATACGTCTGCATTCGCCGCGGATGCCATCAAATTGATATTTGCTGTTTTCTCCGCAATGGAACGCGCCACCAGCGCCGTCACTTCGCTGCCGGACTGACTTACACCTTCCGCCACCACGCCGTGATCTGCACAAAACACCAGCGCACAGCGCTTATCGATGCGCACATCCGTCGTTTCATAGATGCCAGCAATTTTTACGATCAGCGCTTCAAGCTCGCCCAGCGAATGAAGCGGCTTGGCAATGTGATCCCATTTCCATTGTGCCTGTTCTCTCGCGTTCATATATCCTCCTGATCCATCTTCGCAACTACCGCTTTGATGTCACCGTAGCGCGCAATCACCTTGGAATAATTCTCTCTCCAATGCGGGAAGGTGCATTGCGTACACACTTTGTTTCCCTTTTCATTATAGCGGCAGTTTCCGCCGCACTTTCTGCCCAGCGCATACAAAGGACAGTAGCAAAATAAACAGTTGAACTGCTCTTCATCGATCCCATTATGACATGGGAAGTACTTGCACTGCCTGTTCTGAAAAAACTGATGATGAAGATTCTCTTGCATTAGCCGTTGTCCCACCTTCCGCAAGGCACATCCTCTCCGCGCACGATCCTATAAACAGAATCCATATCGATATTCATTTGGATAAATCCCATATTTGTCAATTTTCGTCCCAAATTTATAATAAAAGGCGTCTGCCTTTCCCTAATGCAGACGCACAATGAGCCATCTCTTTCCACGATAAACAGAACCATGCAGGCTCATAGGGCATCAGGCTTTCTCGGAAGCTATGCACCAATCATTTTCAGCAGGTTTCCTGACTTACGGATCAGCGATCAGCTGCGCCTTCTCATGCTTCAAAGCACAATGGACACTTTCAGCCTTTCTCCCCGTTTACAGTGACCGGATCGCCCAGGACTCGCACCTGATTCCCTTTCACCCCTGCATCGTTGCCCAAACGACATTGAACTTGCAGGGCACTGAATAAAAGCTATCAACTTGTCGTTAAAATTATATCGTACCTGCCATGAAACGTCAATCCCACATATGCTTTCTCGGCAAAAGAAATAACCACAAAGCAATAATCATGAGGTTGCTGCAGAAAGTGCAAACTGCCTTTTCGATATAAAAAACCTCTCCTTTCACGAAAGCTCTTTTTCAAGGAAATCTGCGCGGCGCAATACGCCATGATAACTACATTACAGTGCGAAACACATGGGCGTATGCGCAACACTTAAAAACAATACTGCTGTACCTCATCTCAGAAGTACAGCAGCCAAATCTCCATGGATTTTTACTCGACGTGAACCAGCGCTTCAAGGTTTTTCCGCATCAATTCGATATAGGAAACGGTAAGTTCCTCTTCAGCTGGATACTCATAGGTGTTCAGGATCACAGCGCTATCTGCGGTATCAACTGCTTCCACGCCGTACTCCTTGGCGAAATAAGCCATGGAACCCTCTTCACAGAATACCTTTGTTCCTTCCTTGATTACATCACGGAAATTCAGGTCAAGCGTAATGAGTGCTTCGATATATACGCCGAGGTTATTCACATACATTTCGCCGTGGGAGGTATCTATGACGCAGAGGGCATCGGTAAAATAAGACGCAACGATCATGTTATTTACCGGGATAGTCAAAACATTTTCTTCGCCCTCGATCAGTTCGATGCCATCCATAGCACGCACGACCGTTACGCCTTCCAGTTCAACTGTCCATGAGTCTTTCTCACCACCCATGCACAGCAGAATATTAGCGCCTTCAATACTCTCTGCGGTCACTTCCGGCTGATAAATAACATTCAGATGTCCTCCGCCTATCTGAAATGCCATATCATACAGAGGATATGTGGTCGCAATCACGGTCAGATGCGTGGGGTGCTCTTCTGCAATGGCAGTTCCAACTGCTATACCCATGATGATCATAAGCATACAGAGGAGCAATGATATAAACCTATTTCTCATCGTTCACCTCATTATTCTGCAGTGATCTCGGCTTCAACCGGTACATACACCGCACTTTCGGCAACATTAAGTTCTACATCAGCAATGCGCAGGATCATACCGGCAACGATTCCTGCCACATCAAAGCCCTCATCTTCCGTAACGATCTCCATCTTCACCAGGCAACCGGCTTCATCGGCATCATTCGTGGCATTGGGATCTACAGTAAGCACATATCCAATGGATGCTTCAAGGTCTTCCTTGATTACAAGCAGCATCTCATCATCAAACATACTCATGGGGATCATCAGTTCGACATCGCCAACAACAAAGCAAATTACATCAACATTCTTCTCTTTGAGCTGTTCGATCAGTTCAAAGGAAAGATGCAGCTCGCGCAGACCATACACACCGGTATCATCCGGAGCTGCAATAATGGTCAGAATGTTTTCAGCTCCTTCACCATCAACCGCTTCTTCACCATCAACCGCTTCGCACATTTCCCATTCCGTAGTATACTGCACACCGATTCCGTTCATATCATAAACGATAGTGGAAAATTCGCCGAGAATCTCAATAACGGGAGCAGGCGTTTCGGTAGGAGCAGTTGTTGCAGTAGGGGCGGCTGTTTTGACAGGAGCAGCCGTGGGAGTGGGCAGCTTCGCTTTAAAGTTGTCGCGATATTCATGTCCACAGACCTTACAAGTGTGCTTGTCATATCCGCGGCTGGTCGTTGAGGGCTTATGGGTCACAGTCTTATAATTATGACCTGCAGCAAGAATTTCTTCCTGACCCACAAAAACCTCACTGCACACAGAGCAGTGCTTTCCTTCGGTCAGACCATTCTGCGTACAAGTTGCGGAGACAGCTGCATCAGTCACCTCAGTATGTCCCGCGGCAGAGATGACATCCTGAGCGATCAGCACGGTATTACATACGGAGCAGTGTTTACCTTCCGTCAGACCGGTTTCAGTGCAAGTAGCAGCGACAGCTGCATCAGTCACCTCGGTATGTCCCACAGCAGGAATGGTTTTACCAGTAGTAACCGTCGCTTTGCACACAGAACAAATGCTGTCGGATTCCTTGCCATCAGTCGTGCAGGTGGCGTCAACTGCATTGTTCGCGCTTACCTCGATATGTCCCTTTGCGGAAATCGCCTTATCCTCATGAGTTCCGCAATCAGAACATATACGTCTCTGCGTTCCATCGGCTGTGCAAGTTGCTTCCTTAACGGTCGTCCAGCTGCTCCAGACGTGACCCGCGGCAGAGATCACCTTATCCTCAAAGGTTCCGCAATCGGAACATATACGTCTCTGCGTTCCATCGGCTGTGCAAGTTGCTTCCTTAACGGTCAGCCAATTGCTCCAAATGTGCGTGCAGGAATTATCTTCCGCAAACGCCAGACCACAACCAAACACAAAGACGATTGCAAGTAAAATGCTTATCAACTTCTTCACGCATATACCTCCTTAAAAAAACTACTATTAATGGCGGTCTGCAGAGTGATACCACAGACCGCCATCTTCAGTATGGATTAGATTTCCTCTTCCTCACTGTAAGTATTATCACAGGCAGTGCAGGTATAGGTAGTGATACGCTTGGTTCCATCCGCACTCAGACTAAAGGACTTCTTGTAGCTGTGTCCGGTCGCAGCCGTCTCGTTTCCGGTATAGCTGTCGCCGCATTCACAAACGTAAGTCGTGTATCCGCCCTCAGTGCAGGTAGGTGCTTTAACGGAGGAAACCACATGATCGTGACCCAGTGCTTCGATCACAGCGCCCTCAGCGATGACTTCTTCGCAGACGGAGCAAACGGTGTCGGCTTCCTTGCCAGCGGTGGTGCAAGTCGCTTCTACTGCGTTGTCGGCA
>CAZYQB010000104.1:0-7273 GCA_964649595.1 uncultured Oscillospiraceae bacterium
CATCGGGCGCGTGATCTCTCTCAGGCGGCATATGGGTCTGGCAAGCAGACTGCTCAAAGAGGGTATCCGCCTGATCGAAGAAAAGTACGGCACGCGGGAGATTAAGATCGGAGCGCAGAAATATGCGCGCAGCTTATATGAAAAAGTCGGCTTTGCGCAAAGCGGCGAGGAGTATCTGGAGGACGGGATCGTTCATATTCCTATGACGCTGATCGCGGAGCGATAAGGAGGAGAGCTTATGCACGTTTTTCTGACCAGCAGCCCGTGCAGCAACGATGTTCCGGTGGGTGTTGATCTGCCCTGTATATTCGATGAGAGAAATTCCTTTGTGGAAAACCTGCGGGAACGCGTGCCGGAGAATGCACGCCTGACCGTAATCACGGCAGATCCCGAAAATTTTGTGATGAACGACGAAATGACCGATACCTTTGAAAAATGCTTTCGGTATCACGGCATGAATCTTTCCAGAGTTTCGCTGTGCGATGCGCGTACGGCGCATCTTGTCGCAAAGATGATCCGACGCAGCGATATCGTGCTGCTTGGCGGCGGTCATGTGCCTACGCAGAGAGCCTTTTTGAAGCAGATACGCCTGCGTTCGCTGCTCAAGGATTTTCATGGCGTGGTCATCGGCATCAGCGCAGGCTCGATGAACTGCGCGAGGGTGGTGTATGCGCAGCCCGAAATGCCCGGTGAATCGCTTGATCCTCAGTACAAGAGATTCTTCTTCGGGCTGGGTCTGTCGGAGGTTCAGATACTGCCGCACTATCAAAACTCCAGATACTTCATTCTGGACGATCAGATGCTCTTTGACGATATCACCTATGCCGACAGCTACGGAAACGAGTTTTTAGCTATGCCCGACGGCAGCTATGTGCTGGAGGAGGATGGTCACGCTACGCTTTACGGCGAAGGATATCGGATTGCGGATGGAGAAAAGCAGCTTTTGTGCAGCGAGAGTGAGCGCTGCGTGTTGTACTGAGAAGTAAGAATATATTGAAATCCAGTCTGACGAAGAAATGGTGCAAATATTCTTTATCAGACTGGATTTTTTATAAAAGGTCAGAGTGTCCGGATCAGCAGTGCTAGCGCATTTTTATGAAGAATGCGCTCAGCGTATTCTTCGGTGCAGTTTTTGCGGATATATTCAAGTCCCTTTGCTACCTTTGGAGCGCGGTGGGTGGTGCGGTGCGCATCCGAGCCGAGGAAGTGAATCAGCTCGTTTTTCAGAAGCTTCTGCGCCAGCGTGCGGATGGTGTTGTCCTTTTCTTCCGACAGGCTGTATGCGTTGACCTGTATCATGCAGCCCAGATCGATCATCTCGCGAACAAACCGCATATCCGAAAAGGCGTAGAGCGTGCGCTCTGCATGGGCGATGATCGGATGCCAGCCGTCTTTTATCAGTGCGGTGAGCACGGTGCGCACCTCAGCCTGCTCGGCAAAGGGAGAAAACTCGCTCAGCACAAAAGCGGTGCCGTTCATGGACGGGATTTTTTGTTTGCCGAGCCGGTGCAGCGTATCGGGCAGGAAGGGCATATCAAAATAAACCTCGGTACCCAGAGCAAACTGCATATCCGGATGGGCGGCACTTATGTAGTTCTGCAGCAGCTGAAAGTTCCGGAGAACCTGTTCAGCATCATAGCGAAAGGCGCTGTCATGCGGCGTGGCAACGATGCCGCGCACGCCCTGCTGATATGCCATGTCGATCATTTGCTTTGCCATTTCGAGATTTATAGCGCCGTCATCCACACCGGGAATGAGGTGCATATGAATATCGATCATAAAAGGCTCCTTTCGTAAAAAATCTAAATGCCCCATTCCTGCGGTGCAAGGGCGCGTCCGTTCATTTCCACATCTGCGAGCGTTGAGCCTTGATAACGCAGTTTGAGTGAGAAGAAGGGGACATTCTCTGCTAGCAGGCGCAGAAAGATCTTATCGCCTGTCCACAGATTGAGCGCAGAAATATTTTCAATGGGTACCCATTCGAGTGTGCCTTCGGAGCAGGCGTCGCCGCGGATCATTTCGCCTTCAAATCCGTCGGCGGTGAACAGGTGCATATATTCGGTGGGAGTTTCGTCAGAAACAAATGTCACGATGCCGCGAAAACTCCAGCGCGTGAGAATCAGACCGGTTTCTTCGAACACCTCGCGGCGGAGACAGTCTTCGGGGCTTTCTTGGTCCTCAAATTTGCCGCCCACGCCGATCCATTTATCTTTGTTGACATCCCTCTTTTTCTTGATGCGGTGCAGCATCAGA
The DNA here is from genome assembly GCA_964649595.1 of uncultured Oscillospiraceae bacterium. Classification (GTDB taxonomy): domain Bacteria; phylum Bacillota; class Clostridia; order Christensenellales; family Aristaeellaceae; genus RGIG2066. Next base: position 2,254 of record CAZYQB010000104.1, read on the forward strand.
TATGCGCCGTCTTTTTCTAGATAGCAAAGTGTGCTGTTGAGCATGATGTTCCTCCTGCATTGCTGCGTTATACAATAACGATTTTTTCGGTCAGGTCGCGTCCGGCGGCGCGCAGCGATTCTCTTGTGAAGCAGAGCGATTGAAGATCAGTGGCGCGGCGTTCGATGGCGAACATTTCGGAGTATTCGGGTGTATCTTTTAAGAGGGAAGTGCGAGTTACAAGCGGCAGCGGTGCATCCCGAAGGAATGTGAGCAGATTTCGGGCATCCTTTCGGAATCCTAGCACGCGGGCATAGCGCGGCAGAGGATTCCTTTGGGTAATTTCCCGGGCAAGTCCGAGCAGCGTGTGCGCGCACAGACGGCTCAATCGCGCATAAGTATATCTCTTGCACTTGAGCACGCTCAGCAGTGCTTCCCGGCTGCCTGCGGTCTGGGCACATCTGTACAGCCGGTTTTCCAAGCCTTCGCCCACGTCGCAGAGGGATGCGAGTGCTTCGGGAGAGGCGCATCGGATCTTATCGATCAGCAGGGCATCCAAACGGGACATATCGCTGATGCCGCCGTCAAGGGCGCTGATAAGTATTTCAAAGCATCTGCTCGGCATTGCTTGGGCAAGCGGTGCGATTTCTCCGCGTGTAACTGCCGCGCGGATGGCGGAAGCGCTTGCAAAGGAAGAAAGGGCATCGTCATGATAAGACGAAGTGCGGCGGATAATGTGAACATCCAGCGGCTTTGAAAGGGTGCAGTTTACGCGCATATACTCCAGCGCGAGCGCGGTGTTGGGCTGAGAGATCAGGTCGGGGGATATATTAAGCCGCTGTGCAATGGCTTCTCCGCGCGCGCGGACGTGTGACTTGCCTTCCGACAGCTTTTCGCGGATAGATGCCTGCAGCGCATCATCCTCATGCTCCAGCAGATCGATCATTTTTTCGAGCATGGGCAGATCATCGGTTTCACAGCCGAAGCTGATGGAAGAGGCATTGAGTCCCGAAAGAATATGTACGCCGCCTTTGGCAAAATGATCTGCGCTGCGCACGGCAAAGAGCGCAGGCAGCTCTACGACCAGATCGGCGCCGTTTTCAAGCGCCATTCGGGTGCGCGTCCATTTGTCGAGCAGCATCATTTCACCGCGCTGGCTCATCGCGCCGCCCATAACGACGATCAGATAATCGCAGCCGCTGATTCGGCGAGCCTGTTCAAGCTGATATTTGTGTCCGTTGTGGAAAGGATTGTATTCTGCGATCACGCCGCATATTTTCATGCAATCACCTCATGTATGTCAATTATATCGTTTTTTGCAGATGCCGTCAACGCAGGGGATGCGGTCAGAATTGTTCTTCCTCCTGCGATCTGCGGTGGAGGACAGCCAAACTGGCTGCTGCTGCAGTATCCTCTATGCCGAAAGCCTCAATCAGTTCACAGATGAGCTGTGCTATATCTCCCAGCGACAGCTGACCGGCAATGGCGGAGAGTTGTCTGCGGTCGGCGCTTGAAACGTAGGCAATTACTCCTTGACCTTCCAAGGTAATAATGCCACCGTTTGGATAGGTGATGGTGACGCAGATTGCTTCCTGCTGCATAGATGTCGCCTCCTCACGAATTTGCTGATTACAGAGTATGCGCGAGGCAGGCAGCGCGTGAAAAACTATAAAGGTTGGCTATGCTCAGGCGATGCGGTCGGATTGCTGCTTTTCTATGGGATCGGGAGCATTTGCGGTGGTACGGCTGACACGGCTCAGGCGCGGTGCATCGCCCAGTCGGGGGGCAGGAGCATCGGGGGAGACACTGCGCAGAAAATGTTTGCGGCGCAGAGGATAGGAAAGCAGATTGATAAGCCCGAATGTCGCAAGAATGATAAGCAGCGCCGGATGGACAAGCTGCCACAGATCAACAAACAAAGTGCCCTGTCGGTTGAGACCGTATGCGGCAAGTAAAGCACACAGGGGAGTGAACAGTAAGGAGCCAAGCGGTCGGCGGCTCAAAAACAGGGCGATAATGCCAGTCAGACCGCAGGCAAGCAGCCACAATGGCGGCTCCAGAATGCTCCAGTCGAAATAGTTCATGGCGCGCTCCAGAGGAATTCCTTCGCCGACGGCAAGATCAAAAAACATCTTCAGCGGCTTGTACATGGCATCCAGACGCACGCAGAATTCCCACGCGGAGAGTAGAGGAAGTGCGGCGCATACAATAGTCATCCAGCTTCCGCCCAGAGGTTTGAACCCTCGGCGCGATGTACGCAGCGGTAGTTTTTCAGATCGCTTTTGTTTTTTCATATTGATCGCTCCTTTATAAAAAAGAGTGTACCGCTGATGAAGATTCATGTCAAGTAATTTCGGCTTTACAGGGGACGTGCAGGCGGGTATAATGTAAATCAATGCCATATGCAATATACATGAGGTGAAATAGATATGAACCATTCGATTACAAAGCTGAAGGTATCCTCAGACGGACATTATCTGCTTTACGCGGATGATATGCCCTTTTTCTATCTGGCGGATACAGCGTGGGAATTGTTCCATAAGCTCGATCGGGAAGAAGCAGACGGATATCTGGAAGATCGTGCCAAGAAGGGATTTACGGTCATTCAGGCATCTTTGCTTGCCGAAATGGACGGGCTGCGCCGATCCAACGCTTATTCGCGTAGTCCCATGAAGATCAACGACAGCGGCAGATATGATCCGTCCCTGCCCGATACCGACGGAGAATACAGCTACTGGGATCATGTCGACTGGATCATCCGCCGAGCTGCAGAGCTTAAAATGTATGTTGCGGTGTCGCCCGCATGGGGAGATAAGTTTATTGGCATGGACGGCGAAGGACCGCATATGTTTACAAGTGAGAATTCCTATGCCTATGGCGAGTGGATCGGCAGCCGTTATGCGGACTTTGAAAACATCATCTGGATCATGGGCGGCAATCGAAATTTCTGCAGCAGGGAGCAGCTGGGGGCGCTCGATGCGATGGCGCGAGGCATCAAAGCCGGAGACGGCGGCGCACACCTTATGACCATGCTGCCTGCGCGCGGTCAACATTCCTCGGTCTGCGTGCATGATGAGAAATGGCTGGATTTCAACATGGTTGCCAGCGGACAGACGCGCAGTCGGTTCAACTATGAGATGATTAAGCGGGACTACCGAAAATTCGATTACAAGCCGGTGCTTGACGGCGCGCCGGTCTATGAAGGATGCCCCGAGGGCGGCATGAGAGCCGATATTCCCAGCGGCTATCTGGATGCAGCAGATGCGCGCCGCAGTGCGTGGTGGGCAGTGCTTTCGGGTGCGTGCGGTCACGCTTATGGGCATCATTCGGTGCAGAACTTCGTTACCCTGCCCGACAAGGATACGCCGAAGGGCTATTACTGCACGGACTGGCGAAGTGCGCTCGGTCATGAGGGTGCAGGCGAGATGCGGCATTTGCGCACTGTGATGGAGAAAGTGCCTTTTCATAAGGGCAGACCGGCGGCAGACATGGTTTGCGGCAACTTGAAGGGCGTCAACTTCGTGCCCGTGCTCAAGGGCACCAATTGGCTGATCGCCTATAGTGCACAGGGACTGATGGTTGAACTGGAACTGGACGATTCGTGGAAGGGAGCACAGGCGTACTGGATCAATCCCCGAAGCGGAGAATGGAGCGATGGATGCTCCATTTTGAAAACAGGGATCGTTCCATTTGAGCCGATGAGTGCCGGACGCAGCGCGGACTGGGTATTGCTGATTCAAAAAATGATGGATCAAAAATAACAAAATGGGCAAAAAGTGAGGAATTATGAATAAAGGCGTTTTGAGTTTAGCAAATCAGACCCATTGCCTAATAAATTTCATTACCGCGAATTTACTTAACTTCACAAACTTTGCTGTATGAACGTGCTTATTCCGCAACAGAACGGGCGTATACTACTGATTGTGCGTAAGGGGAATCTGCACAGTCAGTATCGACTCGAACTGGAGGGAAAAACGATGAAACTGACAATCAGGCTGAGTGATCTGGATGATGTAAAACGCTTCGTTGATATTACGTCCAGATACGAGGAGGGAATGTCTCTGGTCAACGGAGACTACGAGGTGGATGCCAAATCGCTTCTGGGCGTATATTCGATGGATCTGTCTGAACCGATCTGTCTGGTGTGCGATCTGGAGGATGAGGCGCTCAAGCACGAACTTGCCCCCTTCATCGCTGCCTAAGGCTGCCTGTCGGGCAGCAAATCCTTTCTGCGACACAGAGCATCTTTACGTCAAAGCGGCACATATGCTGCGCAAAAAAGTTAAGGGCAAAGCGCTCCGACAAAAAACGTCGGGGCACTTTGCTTTTTTGAGGAAAGCCGCATTGCGTATCTTTGAAAGGTGTGGTATGCTGATACGAGAGATTTCTTCTTAAAAAACGGAAGGAGTGAGCAGAAAATGAAGTTTATCGCAATGACCTATAATATCTGTTCAGGCATGAATATGAAGCGCGACAGAAATCTGAAGTATGCGTCCTCAGTGGTTAATGAGGTAAAGCCGGATTTCGTAACGCTCAATGAGGTATCATCACATATTCGCGGCGTGCCGCACAATCAGGCATGGGAAATGGGTAGGCTGACCGGATATTATCCGGTATTCGGCAAAGCCATCGAAATCAATGGTGGTGATTATGGCAATGCTATCTTGAGCCGTCATCCGGTCATGGAGCAGGAGGTCATACCGATTCCTGACCGAAAGAGTGATGAAAAGGTCTATTTCGAAACGCGCGCGGTGCTGCGCTGCGTGGTGAATATTGACGGCTGCCCGATTACAGTGCTCAGCACGCACTTTGGTTTGGCGCGCGTGGAAGCGCAGTCTGCAGTGGAGACGGTGCTGGACATCCTGAAGAGGGAAAATAATCCCGTCATTCTGCAGGGTGATCTCAACCTGCGCCCCGATGACGAACTGCTCAAGCCCCTCTATGCCGCCCTGCATGATACTGCCGATGAAAAGGCAGACATTCCTACCTTCCCGGCAGACGGTCCGGATCGAAAAATTGATTATATTATGCATACTGCAGA
>CAZYQB010000105.1:0-7261 GCA_964649595.1 uncultured Oscillospiraceae bacterium
GTCCGTTTTTGATGACGGAATGAAAAATGATGTGCAGCAATGCGCCCAGAATGCCTGCGGGAGTCAGTGTGGACAAACCGAACAGGATGTAGGAAACTTGGCTGACGGTGGAATATGCCAAACGCTTTTTGAGCACATTTTCACGCAGTGCCAGCATGGAACCCATAAACACGGTAATCAGCGCCAGGATCATCCATGTCCATTGCACCCACGTCCCGCGCAGGAAATCGGCACCGAATATGTAGAATACCACTCGGATGATGCACAGTACGCCTGCTTTGGTGATGACACCGGAAAGCACGGCGCTGGCAGGTGCCGGAGCGACCGGGTGCGCAGTGGGCAGCCAGCCATGGAAAGGGAACATACCTGCCTTTACGCCAAAGCCCAGAATCATTACAAACAGCACGATCAGAAGTATTCCCTCATTACCGGCTGCTGCGGCGTTCAGGGATCCTCCGGCGATAAACTCAAGCGAAGGATTATAGATGCCGACGATGAAGATGCCCATCAGACCGCAGGATGCACCGAATACGGAATAGAGCAAATATTTGATACCTGCTGCAATCGACTGCTTGGTTTTCTCGTGCAACACCAGCGGCAGAGAGCCAAGAGTCATCATCTCATAGAACATATACATAGTCACGAGGTTTGCGCTCATGCTCAGACCCAGCAGTGCACCGAGTGAGATCATGTAGAAGCAGTAGAAGCGACCTTCATCATGTTCGTGCTGCATATACTCGAATGAGAAGAAGCCTACGACTGCCCACATGACAGAAATCAGCACAGAGAACAGGCAGCTTATCTGATCCATGCGCAGCAGCACGGAAAGATCGCGGGTCATCTGAAACAACGTCAGTTCAAAGGCGCTGCTCTTTGCGGTTACTACAGCTTGAGTGCCCTCGGCAATCTCGGCGGTGACGGCAGTTTGCGAAGCGGCGCAGGCGAGGGCGGCAAGCAGTATGGTCAGCGCAGCGGTAGCTGCCATGACAGACAGGTTCATGATATTGCGAATCTTTCGGTCGGTGATTTTCATGGAAATCACACCGGCAAGGATCGGCAGCAGAATCGGGATCAGTAGAAGGATATTTCCTTTCAAGAATAACATCTCCTTATCTTATGCAAACATATGCAGACCAGTGCGGATTGCTTCAATGATCGGCTGAGAGAACAGACCCAGCGCAAAATTGCAGGCGCACAGACAAATCATCGCCGCAACAAAACTCTTCGTCGGACGATGCTCCTCATAGACTGCTCCTTCCTTCGGCAAGCGATAGAGCGTGATGACTGTCTTAAGGAAGTAGATGGTGTTGAGAATGGTACTTGCGGCAAGCACCAGAAGTACGCTCATCATAGAAGTAGTACTCAGTTCCATGGCGGAGGTGGCAAAGTAGAGCTTTGAAATAAATCCACCCAAGAAGGGGATGCCCACCATGGAGAAGGAGCCGACAGAGAAGGCAATGCCTGCCCACTTGTTGCGGTAGCCGGCGCCGCGCAGATCACGGAACATCTTGCTTTCGCCGGAAACCTCTATTAGACCGCTTGTGGCAAGAAACAGCATGGATTTTGCAGCGGCGTGTGCAAATACATGGAAAATGGCAGCGACCATGCCGTTTTCAGTTCCCATACCAATGCCCATGAAGATGTATCCGATCTGAGCGATTGACGAGAAGGAGACCATGCGGCGAATATCTTTTTCTTGAATGGCGCTCAGTGAACCCATGATGATGCCGATCAGACCGAATACGAACAGCACCTCATTGATGCGAGTGGACATAAATACCTCAAAACCGATGGTGCGGTAAATGATCTTAATGAGCAGGAAGATATATCCCTTGGAAACCAGACTCGACAGAGCTGCGCTTGAGGTAGGCGTGGAGTAGCCGTAGGAATCGGGCAGCCATGTATGGAAGGGAAACAGACCGCACTTGATTGCAAGACCAATTGACAGCAAAACGATGACGACGGTCAGCGGCTGTTCATAGGCGCCCGTCTGAGCGATGATGCCGATCTGCTCTTGGATGTTGCTCATCAGCAGATGACCACTCAGATCATACAGAAGCGTGATGCCCAACAGGAACAAACCGCTACCCAGCAGGTTCATCAGCATATATCGGGTAGCAGCAACCAGCGTGCGTCCTTTCGAGCGTGCAGTGATCAGTGAGCAGGCGGCGATGGTCATGATCTCCAGGAATACATAGCAGGTGAAAAGGTCGTTGGAATAAACCTGTGCCAGCAGTGCGGTGAGCAGCAGCTCCAGCATGACAAAGTAGAGATTCTGCTTGTCAGGGAAAATATGCTCGTCGATTCGGGTAAGTCCGCCCAACAGGGAGAGAAGCATAATTACTGCGAATACCAGAGCAGTTACCGCTTCCAGCAGACCTGCACGGATTTCATTACCCCACGGCGCAGGGAAATGACCCATCATGTAGGTATAGCTTGTACCGAAGGGAATGAGTTTTACGATCAGTACAATGCTCATGATGATGATTGCGGAAATGACGGTCATTACTGTGGCACGGGCTGCTCTGCGTGGCAGAATTGAGGTGAACGCTGCAGAAGCCAGCGAGAGCAGAATGCAGAAGAACGGTATGTTTTGCCAAAACTCCATTTACGGTTCCTCCTTCCGCGAAAGAACAGTAATTTCATCGATATCCAGAGAATGATAGCGGCGATAGAGACGTATGGTAAGCGCCAGCATCAGTGCTGTAACACTTACCGATACGACGATGCCGGTTAGCACCAGACCGCTGGGGACGGGATTGATATAAGCCTCCATCTCGGTTACGCCGTTTACTACGATGGGTGCCTTTCTGCCGTCAATATACCCCTTGGCGGCGAGAAAGAGATAAATTGCGCTGTCCATCATACCGAAGCCGATGATCTTTTTAATCATGTTTCGGTGCAGCATCAGCGTAGTAAAACCGATGCCAAAGAGGATAATTGCAGCAGCTTCTTCATAGTTGATAAGCAGATTGCCGAGCATATTTAGAAATCCCCCTTTCTGAACAGTGTATAAAAGGCATACATTGTGCAGGCAACCACCATGCCGACTGCGATGTTCAGCGGCAGAATCAGACCGGCGGAGAGGATATCGCCCGGATTACCGGTAGTGATGATGCTGGGCAGATGGTTGGCACCGGTGAAGAAAGAATATGCCTTGGCAACAGCATAGAAGGTCAGCGCGGCATAGGAAACAATGCGGAATGTTTTGTAGCCGAAGAAGCGAGAGGTTTTTTTAAATCCAAATGCAGTGAGGAACAGGATCAGACCTGCGCCCATGATTGCGCCGCCGGAAAAGCCGCCGCCGGGAGAAATGTGACCGTTTAGGATGTTGTAGATTCCAAACAGGAGTATAAACGGCACCAGCAAGCTGGCGATTCTCTGGAGGATCATATCGTTCTTCGGTTCATACACGCGGTCATTTGCTTCTGCATCAAGCTGCTCGCGGGTCGGGCGACCATCCTTGTCGAGATTGAGCTTGAGCAGAATCAGCACTGAGCAGACCGCAATAAACAGCACATGACTTTCGCCCAACGTATCAAATGCACGGTAATCCAGAATCATACCCGCAACGATATTGACTGCGCCGGTTTCTTCCATGCCCTTTTCGATATAGCGTTCGGAAACTTCATTGTTGATCGGGTTGTCTGCGCCACCGAAGCGTGGCAGCTCTGCAACGGCGCTCAGCAGCACCCAAATAATGCACAGGCAGATGACAACAGACATCAGTCGGTACAGAATGTTGGTAATGCGTGCGCCGCGCGTGCGGCTCCAATGATCTAGGCGATCATAGAACAGGCGCTCGTTTTCCACATCCTGACGGTGCTTTTCTTCCAGCTCATGTTCACGGCGAGTCATTTCTTCTGCGCTGATGAGATGAGGCTCAGCTTCTTCTTCAAGAGAGGAGATCATGCTGTTTTCCAAGGCGTCACTGCCGCCGTTCATCCATCGAATGAAGCGCGCCCACAGCGTTTGGTCATAGTCATTTCTCAGCTTCGCCATTCTTTTTCTCTCCTTCTATCGCATGAATCTTCTTGAGCGTTACGAAGAACAGCAGACTGGTTACGCCTGCGCCGACTGCAGCCTCGGTAATTGCCAGATCAGGTGATTCCAGCATGATCCAGATGACCGACATGGCAAGGCTCTGTGACATAAAAATGATGATGGATGTTAAAAGATCCTTGGTAAAACTGACTGATATCGCACATACGATGATAAAAATCAACAGAAGCACATTGAGAAATTCCATCAGAGCTTCACCTCCATCTCGTCGGTAATGCTCTCGTTCGTGGTGATCTCCAGTCGTCCGATCAGGTGGCTGGAGACCGGGCTAGACAGCCAGAGCATCAATACGATCAGCAGCAGCTTGAGCGAAGTGAATGTAAAACCGTTCATTATCATCAGACTGAGCATGATGAGCGAAAGACCCAGCGTATCGTTGAGCGCTGCTGCGTGCATTCGATTAAGTACATACTTGAATCGGTATACGCCGATTACGCCAATGCACATGACCGCAAGACCGCCCAGCATCAGTGCTGCAGCGATCAAAAATCGAATCCATTCAAGCATTGTCTGATGCCTCCTCTGCAGCTTTCTGAGCATTGCGGGCTTCACGCTGCTTTTGTTTTTGCTCCAGAAATACTCCCATATATACCTTGGTGAGCAGCACTACAGCGAGGAAGGAGAGCATGGAATAGATCAGCGCGACGTCTGCCAGATAGCCTTCCTTCATCTTGAACGCCAGTACGCCGATGATGCAGATGGTGATGGTGCCTACCATGTTGACCGCTACGATGCGATCAGCAATGCGAGGACCGAGGATGCTGCGGATCAAGCATAAAAAGAGCAATATGCCCAATATGCCCAATACCACAGTCAGCAGGAAATCATATGCGCTTGCTGCAGTCATTTGCCGTTTTCCTCCTTGCATTTAGGCTGCTTGTCCATTGCTTCGAGTTCAAGCAGCTTTTGTTCAAAGTCCGAATTCTCCAAACCTTCGCTGAGCGTCTTGTCCAGACAATGCACGCACATCAGGTTCTCTTCTGCGGATACGGTGATCGTTCCGGGAGTAAGCGTGATGGAATTGGCAAGGACTACGCGGTCGATCTCGTTGGTCAGCTTTGTTTTGAAGTAGACAAGCTGAGGCTCCACTTCATAGCGGGGAGAGAGAATGAGCCGAATGACGTTGAAGTTGGACAGCACGATTTCTTTGAGCAGAAAGAAAGCATACTTTAAGGCACGCGGAATCTTGCGAATCGCTGCCCATTCACGCTTGGGACTGTAATCCATGAATTTGATAGTAAACAGATACAGCACCGTACTGATGACCGCACCAAAGATGGCAATCTCGACGGTCAGCCGTTCGTTTAACACGACCCATAACAGAAAGTAGATGATAAACATATCGCACCCCCATCCTGAATATCAGCAGTATTTTACTCTTGAGACGTTTTTTCGTCAAGTTCATTACGGGTGATTTTCCTTCCAGATGTGTAATATCTTAGCGAATATTTAATTGGAAGGAATTGCCGAAGGAATATGCCGCATTTTCGGGATGCGCCGATGCGGCAGGAGAAAATTGCTTCGACGAAAGGGACAAAGCATAAGCACATGGCGATACACGATAAAGGTCGAAGAGTGTTAATTCTTAACACGGAATGTCGGTTTAGTGTATTTTTCTGAGAGGTGAAGTAAGGGGATCTGATGCAAAAAAGAGTATTTCAACGAGAAAAGCCCTCAAATATGGTCTTAAAGCCTGAATTTGGAGCTTGTTTGGTATTTGGAAATATTCGACAGTCTCTGCGCGGAAGTTCGACAACCAATCTTCTGCGCAGAGGCTATACTTTTTGGTGTGAGAGCGAGGGATTCAAAATGCTGAGTATTGAGGCGTTTATCGCTGCCAATTTGCTGATGAACATCATTGTTTTGGGGGTAAGCGCACGCTGCACAGGGCATATCCGGTGGCGGCGCGTGCTGCTGACTGCCGCCGTTGGAACCGGTTATGCAGTAGCAGCTTACAACTGGTGGGAAGCATCCTGGCTGCGCAGTGCTGCGGCGCAGATTGTATGTTTGCTGATTATGTCAATGATATTGTTTGGATACCGGTTTCGTACAAACAGATGGACTTCGCTGTTTTATCTGATGGGCAGTATGCTCTTTGCAGGCGGTATTATGGCGCTGCTTGACCGATGGCTTGAGGGACCGCTGCTTTTTCTGATTGGTTGGATATGCATTGGGACAGCGGTATTTGCAAGGGATTTTCTAAGGGAGGGACAGCAAATCATGCGGTACAAAGTATGCGTTCGCGTCAGTACACGGATGGGCAGTGTTGTTCTAAGTGCGTTTGTGGATACGGGTAATCGCTTGACTGAGCCGCTGAGTGGATTGCCCGTGCTGATTGTCAGAGCTGCGGCACTCAAGAGGATCATTGATTCTTCGTGTTTGTATCCGACGCAAAAGCGACTTCCGCCGGGATTTCGCATAATACGTTATGATGTGCTGGGTGGAGAAGGTAAAATGTGGTGCTTTAAACCGGAGTCGGTATGTATTAGGGGTTTGAAGGGGTGGGACGAAGCACCGGATGTATGGATCGCCATATATCCTGGAGAATTGCCCAATGCCATAGAGGCGCTCGCACCGCCGGTATTCGGTCAGGTACCGGACAATATTCATAGAAGGATACGAAGCGAAGAAGGTTGGATGATGTAGGCTGTTTTTTCCGGAGGATAATGATTGCGCCGGAGGTGAGTGTGAAAATGTATCGGGAGGTATCGGAGAATGTGCGAAGCGCGGTGTTTGGTTTTCTGACCCGGCTGAAAAGGCAGTCGGTTATGTACATCGGCGGAAGTGATACGCTGCCGCCGCCGCTAACGAAAGAGGAGGAAATTGCATTGATGGAACATATCAAGACGGATGAACAGATGGTACGCAACACCCTGATCGAGAGAAATCTGCGTCTGGTGGTATACATTGCCCGAAAGTTTGAAAATACCGGCATCGGCATTGAGGATCTGATCTCGATCGGCACGATCGGATTGATTAAAGCGGTAAATTCATTCAATCCTGAAAAGAAGATCAAGCTGGCAACCTATGCATCGCGCTGTATCGAAAACGAGATACTGATGGTGCTGCGCCGCAATAGTCGGCTCCGAATGGAGGTATCGCTCGATCAGCCGCTGAACACCGATTGGGACGGCAATGAACTGCTGCTTTCAGACATACTGGGCACCGAGCCCGATCTGGTATCCAAGGATCTGGATGC
>CAZYQB010000106.1:0-7190 GCA_964649595.1 uncultured Oscillospiraceae bacterium
GATGCGGCCGAAGCCATTGATACCAACGTTAATCATGGGAAACAACCTCCATTATAATTGTGGTATATAGGGATCCTTAAACGTTTTTATTGTACCCCAAAATCATAAAAATGACAAGTGAAACGTGCAATTTGAGTGTTCAAATCAGGCGATTTGAATGTTAAAAATTAGTTTTTGGGTGAGATCGGAGCTTTTAAGGCGATTTTTGGGCAGTTAGCAATCAAAGTGAAAACCAAACTCTTCTATTAAACAGTTTCATATCGGGTGAAGAATACAGATGTATTCATCTTGCGTTTTACTGCATGGTCAGCTATAATAAATACGATACATCTACGGCAAGGAGCGTGTTTTCGGATGGATAAAAAGGACGAAATTATCCTCAGACAATATGATATTATTCACTCAATGGCGCGGCGCAGTTTAGGCAGCATCGTCAGTGATTTCTGGGGAACGCCTGTCGAGAATACGGGGAAAACGGAGAATGTGCTGCAGAAAATAGACGATGCAAAAACGACTGGGCAGCAGGATGAGGTGCCTTATGCAAAGCAGGAGACGCAAAAAGAAAAGCAGCCTGCACAGACCAACGAAACATCCGCTGAGAGCATCGAGGATCTGAAAAAGGAGCTCGCGGGCTATATTGGTCTGGAGTCCGTCAAAAAGGAAGTAAACAATCTTATCAATATGATGACAGTGCACGCTATGCGAAAAGAACACGGTCTGCCCACTGTGGATATGTCGCTGCACATGGTGTTCTCCGGCAATCCCGGCACCGGTAAGACCATGATCGCACGCCTCATGGCGCGTATCTACAAGTCGCTGGGCATTCTATCCAAGGGTCAGCTTATTGAGGTAGACAGAAGCGGCTTGGTGGCAGGCTACGTTGGTCAGACGGCGACCAAAACCAGCGAGGTCATCCAGAAGGCGCTCGGCGGCGTGCTGTTCATCGACGAGGCGTACAGCCTCAACTCCGCCAGCGAGAACGATTTCGGTCAGGAAGCCATTGACACGCTGCTCAAGGCGATGGAGGATCACCGCGATGATCTGGTGGTGATCGTAGCCGGCTACGACGATCTGATGAAGCGCTTTGTGCATTCCAATCCTGGGCTTGAATCGCGCTTTAACCGCTATCTGCACTTTGATGATTACACGATAGAGGAAATGACGGCGATCTTTGAAATGCAGTGTAAAAAGGGCTGCTACGAGCTCTCAGAGGATGCAAAGGATGATCTGAGAGAGCTGATCGAGAAGGAAAACAATAATTCGGTTTCCTTCGGCAATGCGCGCGGCATCCGCAACATCTTTGAAAAGGTATTGGTCTGCCAGGCAAATCGACTCGCAGCAATGGAAACGGTTACGCGCGATGATCTGACAAAGATCACAGAGGCTGATATTCGGGCAATGAACGAATCGGACGAAGAAGTATAAAGCAAGAAATCTCGCATAAACTCATATACATATAATAGAAATCCGGCAGGACGATTTGAAGCGTCTTGCCGGATTTTTTGCAGGTAAAGATGTAAATCAGTTTTTATTAGAGGAAGTATAGATATCCTCAATGATGCGGATCGCTTTTCTGCCCTCGTGTGCATCCACCAGCAGCGGCGCACGTCCTTCAATGGCATCAAGCAGATTTTGAAGCTGCATGGCGTGCAGTTCATGTCCCAGCGCACTGAACTTGTTGAAGGAGCCTTTGTCGCGCTCGGAGAAGCTGCGAAGATCGATCTTTTCTTCTGCGGTCTGCATCATCTGAATCAGATTTTCGCGCAATACCACATAGCCCTTATCTCCGTGAATTTCCAGCTTGCGTGCAAAGCCCGGATTGGTGCAGGTAGACCCCTGTAGAGTACCGAGCGCGCCGCCCTCAAAGCGGAACAGAGCAACGGCGGTATCCTCAACCTCTATGTTGTGATGCAGTGTGGCAATCTGCCCTTTGAGTACTTCTGGCTCGCCCAGAATATACTGCATTAGATCAATGCCGTGGATCCCCTGATTCATCAGCGCGCCGCCGCCCTCAAAGGCAAGACGACCGCGCCATGAACTGGAGGAGAAATAGCTTTCATCGCGCCAATAGCGCATGGAAAGATTGCACATCACGATTTTTCCGAAGGCGTTGTGCTCAAGCAGCGATTTTACTCTCTGTACATCTTCACAGAATCGAAGTTGCGAAATGACGGTCAGCAGACGGTTGTGCTTTTTGCAGGCTTCAATCACCTGATCTGCCTGCGCCGTATTGAGTGCCATCGGCTTTTCAAGGGCAACGTGCTTACCGCATTCCAGCGCGCGGATGGCGCTTTCTGCATGACAGTGACTGGGCGTGCAGATACACACTACATCTACATTCACGTCGCTGAGCAGTTCGGTTTCACTTTCATAGGCGTGAATGGAATACTTTTTGCAAAAATTCTGCGCTGCAGTGGGGAAGGCGTCTGCCGCGCCGATCAGCTCGGCATCAGGCAAACAGCGAATGGCTTCCGCGTGAATGTTTGCAATCATGCCGCAGCCAAGAATGGCAAAACGGAATTTTTTCCGAACATCGGATGAAATATTGTTCATGAACGAGTCGATCTCCTTATTGAATGATAAAAGTGGTCATCCGATTGAACGGAGGAAGAAGTCCTCTGCGGAATCAGGCATTGTTTTCGGCGCCGTACCAGCGTCCGCCCTGAGTCTTGTCCTTGTCGCTCTCCAGCAGCTGCTCATAATTTTCTACAACCTTGCGCAGTGCGGCGGCGTACTTTTCGATCCATTCCTTGTCGAAGTGCTTGAACCACGGAACCGAGAAGCACTCTACCTCTTCGCTACGGCGCAGGTACTGGTCATCCTCGCGCACGTCTCGGTCGTTAAAGGCAATTCGGCTAGGTTTGCCCAGGTTGAACAGGTCGAAAGTCTTGAAGAACTGATGGGTGTGCAGGCAGAAGTTGCCGCCGTCCCAGCCGCTTCCTGCGAAGCCTTCAGCGCGCAGTGCCTCGCAGAAGCGCTTGACCGACAGACCGCCCAGTTCTTCGCTCTTATACAGACCGTGCGGCATATACCATCCTGCCATGTTGGAGCCGGCGCTTTCGTCTACGCGGATGGCATGGATGCCCGGCAGTCCCTCCAGCAGATCCCAGAAATAGTTCATGGATTTGCGGATTTCTTCGCATCTCTGATCGTAGTATTTAAGCTGAACACGAGCGATGGCGGCGCACAGCTGGTTGGCGCGTCCCTTTGCACCGCCCAGAGCGATGTGGAAGTAGGGCTTGAGTTCTTCGGATTCGGTGATGAAGCGCTCGTTATTGCGCTCGTAGTGACCGAATGCCATAGCGCGCTCATACAGCTTGCGGTTGTTGGTGACCAGAATGCCCATCTCGCCGCAAGCAAAGGACTTGGTGCTCATCAGGCTCATTGCGGCGATATCGCCGAAGGTGCCCAGCTTTTTGCCCTTGTACATACCGCCCTGTGCGTGGGACAGGTCTTCGATGACGTACAGGTTATGCTTGCGCGCAATTTCCATGATGGGATCCATGTCACAGGGATGACCGAAATAGTGAACGACCATGATCGCCTTGGTACGGGGCGTGATGCAGCGCTCCAGATCGGTCGGATCCATGCACAGCGTGTCGTCGATGTTGCAGAATACTGCAGATGCGCCGAAGTTGGTCGCCTGCGATACGCTTCCCCAGTAAGTCTTGGTGGGGCAGATGATCTCATCGCCAAAGCCCAGACCGATGGCGAACATGGCGGAGGTCAGCGACATGGTGCCGTTGCAGTAGGCGATGGCATACTTTGTGCCCATCCATGCAGCGAATTCCTCCTGAAACTTTGCGGTGATTTCGGTGCCGGAGAAGCGGTTGCGGCGGATAACGTCCAGCGCTGCAGCTTCATCTTCTTCGGTCAGAATGGGCCATTTGAACAGATCCTCATAGGGCTGTTCGGTAATTGCGCGGGGTCCTCCCAAGATAGCGAGCTTTTCCATAAAATGTGCCTCCTTGCAGTTTGTGTATGAGTTGTTTTTTATTTTGTTGATTATGCTTTTTCCAGAGGGAGATTCAAAAGATCGATTGCATTGTTTCTCACGAGTTTTGCATAGTTTTCCTCGGAGATCATGCCGCTTCGGCGGAACTCGATGAGGAACTTCTCAAAGTCGTACGGATGGGTATTGGTGACTGCACAGATGTCGCAGCCATAGAGAATGCGGTCGGAGAATTCTTCGATGAAGTGCGCGGTGAACTTCGGGTCGCGGCGCATGGCGTTCATGCCGCTGCCTGCGGAAATGTCGCAGTAGAGATTGGGATATCTGCGCATCAGTTCAGAAAGACGACCTTCCTTTACATCGCCCTTGGGATAACGTCCGCGCGTTTCGTTGGTTACATCGGCGGAGATTTCCGCCCAGAAGGGCTGGGAATGACCGAGGATTTTGAGTGTGGGATGCTTCATGAGCATTCTTTCAATGCGCGGCAGTCCCAGCTCGTCTACGATACCGTATCCGCCACCGAACTGAGGGGCGATGTGGATGGTAACGGGCAGATCCTGTTTTGCACAGTGCGCAAACAGATTGTCTACCATCGGATCATCGGCGTACATATTTGCGGTCAGCTCGCCGAGACCTCTTGCGCCGAGCGCCTTATAGTGCTCAAGAAACATCGAAAGATCTGCATCGGCAGAATGAGGTCCGGTACGCGGATCCACGCCGCAGAACCATGTGAAGCGGTCTGGGTATTGGTCGGAAAGGAATTTGCAGTTTTCGCTGGTCATGGTGGAGCATTGTCCTTCGGCAGCGGAAAGGGGCAGCAGCACGCCCATCTCGATGTCGAGATCGTCGTAAAAGGCGATTACCTCTTCAGCGGATGGAAAGCGCTGCTTTGACCAGAAATGCTTGGGAAAGTACTGGGGAAAGGCGGTGGCATGGGCATGAATATCGATTTTGCGAATGCGCTTCATGATGCGGCTCCTTTCATATAAATCTTCTATTAAAAAGCATAGCGTATGCAAAAAAAATAATCAATGCATGGCATTGACTATTTTTCGGAGAATGTTGCTCTGTTCTTCCACGGAGAATGACCATATTGCTTTTTGTAGCATCGGTAGAAGTAGTTTTCATCGGAAAACCCGCATTGCCATGCGATTTCCGAAATGCTTTTGTCGGTATCGATTAAGAGGGCATGAGCGATCTTGAGTCGGTGGCGCATCAAATACTGAATGGCGCTTAGTCCGGTCGCAAGCTTGAAAATACGGCAGAAGTGATATTTGCTGATGCTGCACAGGGAGGACAGCTCGTCGATGCTCAGCTTTTGTGCATAGCCCACATGGATGCGGCGTACTGCCGGATCTATGATCGAATAGTAACGGATCTTTTCATCCAGCGCAACGATAGCACTGTCCGGGTTGATCTGAGTGCGCAGCAGCTGCACGAAGAATTGCTTGAGCAGGGCTTCGGTGCCGAAGCGGCTGTATTCATCGGCGGTATGGCTTTCCTGAATAATGCCGTCGAGCAGCTGTATCAGAGTTTGATCGCCGTGGATCAGATTGTTAAAGCGCACACCTCGAGCCAGCAGCAGACGACGCAGGTTTAGTCCCTTTGGGTTGAAGGCTGTGAAGCAGTCCAGTCCTACCATAAACAGATGATATTTTCCCTTTTGAGTGTCCAGTGCGACGGTGGAGTGAAATTCATACGGATTGATAACTACAATGTCTCCCGGATGCACCGTAATGGCGGATGTATCTACCATCAGGGTGGCGCTGCCTTCGTAGAAATACTTGATCTCGATCTCCTCATGGAATATCTTTGAATTGCGGTTGGCATTGTCAATGGTGGAAATGCGTCCTTCCGAAATGGAAAGCGGAAAATCGTGGTCAACAAAGTGGATATCCATGTATCGGCTGTTTTGTGCTTCGCTCATCGGATTTACCTCCTTCCATCCATATTCTACTTTATTATACGCCCGATCTGCCGCAACCGCAAGCATCATTTCGTTGGTCATCTCATTTAAAAAATGAGATGACCATGTGCGTAAACCGCCAAAGATTGCCAAGTGATATCGTCTGTGTTATGATATAGAAAGCATACATTATGCGGAAGGTGTGAGGAACTATGGAATTGTCGATTTGTATGAATTGCTTAAAACCAAGGCGAAAAGACGGAGCAATGCGCAGCATTGATGAAATGGCGCGGCTGTGCGTAGCTGCAGGATTTCGGTATGTGGACTATACTCCGGATTATATTTCAGCAGATTGGCGGGAAAAGGCGCAGAGGGATCGCGAGGTGCTGGATTGTGCGGGAATTATCGTGGAGCAGACGCACGCACCCTATAACCGGTATGGCGCGCATCCGGATGAACTGTTTTCAGAATACTACAGACGGGTGTTTGAAGCATCGAAGATCATGGGTGCAAAGTATGTGGTCGTTCATGCGGATGAGTATAGGACGGTCGATCACTATGATGAGCAGGAAATTGAAGATTTCACCTACGATTTTCTCGCTCCCTATGTAGATTATGCAGTGCGGGCAGGCATGACGGTTGCCATTGAAAATGTATTTGAAGACGGAATCCGTCGTCGTCCGGCATTTGACGGCAAATCGCGCTATACTTCACGACTGCATGAACTGCTTAATATCATCAATCGATTCAATATGCCGTCGGTAAAGTGCTGCTGGGATTTTGGACACGCAAACTGTGCGTTCGGCAAAGAGAAAATGGTCGATATGATGAAGCAGGTCGGCGCATATATATGCTGTACCCATGTTCATGACAACTATTACGGAAAAGACTTGCATCTGGTGCCGTTTCTGGGCGAAATCGATTGGGAGGCGCATATGATGGCACTCAGGCAGATCGGCTATCAGGGAAAGCTGTCCTTCGAAACGGGATATGAGCGCTTTCCGGATGCTCTGCTCGGCAAGTGGCTGTGTCATGCGGCGGATATCGGGCAGTATCTGATCGGCTTGTATGATGCGGCGCAGTGATACCGGGCATGAAGGCGCATTAAATGCCTAAAACATAAAAACATCCTTCCGAGGATTTAAACTCGGAAGGATGCTGATGTCGCATAAAACGACGCCTGCCGCTAAGTTAAGCGACCGCACACGAATATGTGCGAACGTTAATTAGTAGCGGGAGGAACGCTGCTGGTTGAAGCAGTCACGGCAGTAAACCGGACGATCACCGCGGGGCTGGAAGGGAACCTGAGTGGGACGACCGCAACCATCGCAG
>CAZYQB010000107.1:0-7162 GCA_964649595.1 uncultured Oscillospiraceae bacterium
GGGACTTGAACCCGTACCCATTGCTGGACACGCCCCTCAAACGTGCGCGTATGCCTATTCCGCCACAACCGCATATTCAACTCTCGCTACAGTCCATTGCTGCAACGGTGACTATTATACCTGCTTCCTTGATAATTGTCAACCCCATTTTTGAATTTTACCTTTTTTAAACATTCGCTTATTTTCATCTCTCCCCTGTATTACGATCCGAAAAGATCATTCTTGCAGCAAAACGCCGTCGCCGTTCTTATAATGATGTCTATACTTTCTCTTTACATCCTTTTGCATTCTCATGCTGGACAATTCGCGGTGCAATAAGAGAGCCTTTGAGCAATTTTCTTTTCGAGCTTCCTGCTCAATAAAAGCATCGTTCTTCCCGCCGCTTACATTATACCATGGGTTTCATTCGTTGAGGTGCCGATTTGCTCGGCATGGAGATTTTATTTGACATTCCTCGTTAAACCCGCTATCATGGTCGTATCTCACATTTTTCGGAGGGATCTATATGAATCCTGTTGCTCTCATCACCGGTGGCTCACGCGGAATTGGCGCGGCGTGCGCTCGCCGCTTTGCCCATGCCGGATATTCTGTTGCCATCCTCTACCGCAGCCGCAAAGACCTTGCTGAAGCACTCTGTCAGGAACTGATCTCACAGGGACAGGACGCATGGTGCATTCAGGCGGATGTTTCCGACCGTGAACAGGCATTTAATGCAGTCAATGCAGTACTGCGCCGCTATCACAGAATTGATGCACTTATCAACAACGCTGCCATCGCCCAGCAGAAGCTCTTTACCGACATCACCGACGACGATTGGGACAAAATGTTCGGAGTAAACGTAAAAGGCACCTTCCACTGCACCCAAGCAGCACTGCCCGACATGATCTCCCGCAAAAGCGGTGCTATCGTAAACATCTCCTCCATGTGGGGACAGGTCGGTGCATCCTGCGAGGTTCACTACTCCTCCTCCAAGGCTGCCGTAATCGGTCTGACGCAGGCACTTGCAAAAGAAGTCGGACCCTCCGGCATCCGGGTAAACTGTATTGCGCCGGGTGTGATCGATACCGACATGAATGCTCATTTGGATGATGAAACCTTGAGCTGTCTGTCCGATGAAACGCCGTTGATGCGCATCGGTACGCCCGATGAGATCGCCCGTGCGGCGTTGTTCCTATGCAGCGAAAACGCCTCCTTTATCACCGGACAAATACTCGGTGTAAACGGAGGATTCATCATCTAAGCCACTCGCTCTGCTGTTGTATGTGAACCGGCTGCTCTGCCGGTTCTTTTTCATGCGCACAGTCATTGCGAAGATTTTCCGCTTATAGAAGCCGTCCCTTCGACAGAAACTACGGATGTTCTGCCGATGCCATAGAAATTCCCCAAAAGATCCGTTCGGAAAGGAGTCGCTGCGGTGCGCAATACAAAATCTCTACTCGGTATGCCGGTGGTGCGCAATGGAGAGCGTTTGGGGCGCGTATCCTTTGTTCTGCCGGACGATAAACTTCAATCCATCAGCGGACTGTATCTTTACTGCGGTCTGACCGGCTCACGCTTTATCGACTGCACACAGATCGACCTGATCGGAGATATCGCAGTACTTTCTCATGATTCGGGCAAAAAAGTATCGCTCAATGCGCGCCCGCTGCTTCGCCGCGCCCTCTCGCCCGACGGACAGCGGCTCGGAGCGATCACCGATGTCCTGATTGATGAAGAAACTCTGCTGATCGAAGCACTGGAGCTTTCTCAAGGCTATCTGGTTGATCTGATCCGGGGACGCAGACACATCCGGCAGTTCAATGTACAGAAAAACGGCGATGTGATCGTCGAATCAGCGGAAGGAGGGAATCTGCTATGAAGGGTTCTGCCATCGGCGGCGTTATAGGCGGTCTGGCGCTGGGTGCTGCGGCGGTGACGGCTTTCAATATGATGAGCCGCCCGAATCAGCGCAAGGTGCGCTCCTTTGCCATGCGCTCGGGTCGCGTACTGAGCAACAAGGCAAACGAACTGTTCGGTAAATAATCTCTTTATCGCGGAAGAAATGCCGATTTTTTCGGCGCATCTTCCGCGATATTTGCTGCATAGATACATTATTCTTCAGCATCGCCGCAGAAATTCTGCTCAATCGTGATTTTACATGGAATAATCGTCACATTTTTCATGCTGCATTCATATTTGGGGTATATAGGTTCATATATAATGTAAGGAGGTCAGCCTATGCCATTGAGTCGGCGCGTGCCGCTTATTGCGGCAGGGGTGATCGTCAGCACACTGCTGCTGTATATCGTCCGATCACAGGTCTTACTGCTGCTGCGTCTGCTGCTGTTCGCCGCAGTGATCGCCTATCTTTTTTTCCCACTGAGTCAGTGGCTCAGCAAAAGGTTTCATCTGCAGCGCGTGTGGTCGATCATCGGCGCATTCGGCTTGGCGGCAGCCGTGCTAATCCTCGCCCTTGTGCTGTTTCTTCCGCCGTTGCTCAGGCAAATGCGAGAGCTGATCGGCATGATGCCTGCCTTTGCCGATCGCATACGCACGCAGCTTCAATCGGTCAATGCGCTGCTTGCAGAAAAAGGGGTTAGCCGTCTTTCGCTGCCGGAGATCAACTGGGAGAGCGTACTGTCCTCTCTGCCGCCGCTGCTAGGCGGCACGGCGTCTTTTGCCGGTTCATTGGTCAGCCGATTCACCGAATGGACGCTCGCCTTCATGCTGGGATATTATTTTCTGCGCGATCGCGAGAGACTACTGCTGCATCTGGAATTGATGGTTCCCAGTTCCTTCCGCCGTATTGCGCTGCGCATGGCATCTGCCGTTCATCAGGAGATCAGCACCTTTCTGCGCGGTCAGCTGCTGATTTCACTCATCGTAGCGGCGCTCTCCGCAGTCGGTCTAATGCTCGCGGGGGTGCGCTCTTCTCTTGCACTGGGTCTGATCGTTGGCATATTCAATATGATTCCCTATTTCGGTCCGCTGCTGGGCGCAATTCCTGCCGTCATCATGGCTCTTTCTCAAAGCATTTCCACCGCTTTATTTGCTGCCCTCGCACTCTTTGCCGTTCAACAGATCGACAGCATGATCGTCAGTCCACGCGTGATGGGCGCACTGACAGGACTTCATCCGGGCAGCGTACTGCTGGCAATTACGATAGGCAGCAGCTTCGCAGGCATACTGGGAATGCTGCTCGCCATCCCATTCACCCTCGCGATCCGTGCCATATCCCGTGTATGGCTTGCGCGCAATTCAGTAAACTGAGCAGCATTAACGAACTTGTGTTCTGAATATTGATAGCATTTCATGAATTTCAAAATCAACGCACGAAAAGGTTTGAAAAATTACATAGGATGGTATATAATAGGAGCAAGTTAGCATTCTTATGCGGAAAGGCGGTGTGCTATGAAAAGCAAACTGGATCAGACAAAGGAATATCCTCTGCCGACAAATGACATCAATTCGCCCGAAGTCATTTTGCGTCAGGTATACGAGGCACTCAGAAAAAAGGGATATGATCCGATCACTCAGATCGTAGGTTATATTCTCTCCGGCGATCCGACGTATATCACCAGTTATAATCAGGCTCGTTCCCTGATTCGCCGTCTGGAACGCGATGAGATCCTTGAGGAGCTCGTTCGTTCCTACGTCGAAAACATGGATGCCTGATATCCCCAATAAGGCTTTATACCAAATGACCGGTTACTAAGAAGCTGGGTGGTGGAACAAATGGTCAAGCGGATACTGGCTTTGGACGTGGGCGAAAAGCGGATCGGCGTTGCCGTATCCGATCCGCTGGGCTGGACGGCGCAGGGTGTGGAGACGATCTTCACTCGCGGCACTCAAAGAGATATTGAGCGCATCGCCGCCCTGCTCGAGCAATACCAAACCGATCGGCTGCTTCTGGGGCTGCCTCGCACGCTCAGCGGTCAGACCGGTCCTCAGGCAGAGCGTATACTGTCCTTCGCGCAGCTTTTGATCGAGCGCGGCTGGCAGGTGCGCTATCAGGACGAACGGCTTACAACGGCGCAGGCGCACCGCACGCTCATCGAGGGCGACGTAAAGCGCACCCAGCGCAAGCAGGTAGTTGACAAATTGGCTGCAACCTATATCCTGCAGTGCTTTTTGGATGCAGGCGGCTGGCAGGAGGAAGCTCCCGCGCCCGAAAAGGCGGCTCTCCTGCGAGTTACGGATGTACAGATTTGGAAAGGTGGTCTTACTATGGCAAATAATCTGGAAAACAACATGGAGATGGACAATATTATTGAACTGGTTGACGAAAACGACAACCCCGTTCGCTTCGAGCATATCATGACCGTGCAGTACAAGAATGAGGACTATGTTCTGCTCGCTCCCGTTGATCCCACTGAGGATATGGAGGAGGACGAAGTGCTCGTGCTGCTCATCGACAATGATGAAAATGGCGACGAGATCTATGTCAGCGTCGAGGATGACGATGTGGTTCAGAAGGTCTTTGAGAAGTATCTTGAGATCGTTGAAAGCGAGGAATAACCTTTCCTCAATTTCTGCACGCAAAAGCTGTCCGACTATACGGTCGTCAGCTTTTTGTTTATAAAGTAAAGCGCTCAATCACATTTCCTCCACTTTTGCCACAACAATTTAATTAGCACTCTCACACCGAGAGTGCTAATTTTCTATTGACATTTTCTGCTTCGAGGACTACAATTAAAACACTTCATCGCAAACAGGAGGATCATAAAACATGGCTAAAGGTACGGTTTCTATCAACGCTCAGAACATCATGCCCGTTATCAAAAAGTGGCTGTATTCTGACAAGGATATTTTTGTTCGCGAGCTGGTTTCCAATGCCTGCGACGCAATCTCCAAATACAAGGTGCTCGCGCTCAAAGGCGATGCGCCCGCCGCAGACGAATACCGCGTAGACGTTGCCTGCGACAAAGAAAAGGGCATTCTGACCATTTCCGATAACGGCGTCGGCATGACCGCCGCCGAAGTAGAAAAATATATCGCACAGGTCGCCTTCTCTGGTGCAGAGGAATTTTTGAAGCAGTATAAGCCCGAGGAAGGTGAAAACAGCGGCATCATCGGACATTTCGGTCTGGGCTTCTATTCGGCATTCATGGTCGCCTCCAAGGTCACCATCGACACCAAGAGCTGGCAGGATACGCCTTCCGTTCGCTGGATCAGCTTCGACGGCATGGAATACGACATGGAGCCGTCCGAGCGCACCGAGCGCGGCACTACCATCACTCTTGAACTGAACGAGGATGACAAGGAATTCCTCGATCTGTCCACGCTGATCGCAACGCTCGAAAAATACTGCGCCTTCATGCCTACGCCCATCTACGCGCAGGAGATCAAGGCTGACAGTGAAAATGCCGCAGACAATGCGCCTCGTCAGATCAATGATCCCCAGCCGCTGTGGCTCAAGCGCCCCAACGAGGTAACTGAGGAAGAATACCGTGAATTCTACCACAAGGTGTTCCACGACTTTGAGGAGCCGCTGTTCTGGATTCACCTCAACGCCGAGTTCCCCTTCAACCTCAAGGGCATCCTCTACTTCCCCAAGATCAAGAACGAATTTACCGCCAGCGAAGGACAGGTCAAGCTGTTCAGCAATCAGGTATTTGTTGCCGACAACATCAAGGAAATCATTCCCGAATTCCTGCTGCTGCTCAAGGGCGTTGTAGACTGCCCCGATTTGCCGCTGAATGTATCCCGTTCCTTCCTGCAGAACGACGGCTATGTCAAGAAGGTCTCCGCCTACATTACCCGCAAGGTAGCTGACCGCCTGACCACCGAGTTCAACACCAAGCGCGAAGATTATCAGAAGTACTGGGATGATATCCATCCTTTTGTAAAGTACGGCTGCATCCGTGATGAGAAGTTCTATGACCGAGTAAAGAACGCCATCCTGTTCAAGACCGTGGGCGGCGACTACTACACCATCAAGGAATACAGCGACCGCAACTTCGAAGAAGGCAAAAACACCGTTTTCTATGCCAGCGACGAAAAGCGTCAGGCGCAGATGATTCAGCTCTATCGCGATCAGAGCAAGGATGTTGTGCTGTTTGATACGCTGATTGACAACAACTTCATCTCCTTCCTCGAGTTCACTCGTAAGAACGAGCTGACCTTCCGCCGCGTGGATGCCAGCATGGAGGGTCTTACTGAGGAGGGCAGCGCCGATGAGACTGCTCGCAAGGCACTGGAGGAAATGTTCCGCAAGTCCCTCGCTCAGGACGATCTGGAGGTAAAGCTGGAGAAGTTTAAGGCAGGTGAGCTGCCTGCAATGGTCACCGTTGAAGAACAAAGCCGCCGTTTCTCGGAAATGAGCCGTCAGTGGGGTCGCGAAGGATTCGATATGCCCGAGCACCGCACACTGGTTCTCAACGCTGCTCATCCGCTGATTGAATATCTGCGCAATGCCGACGCCGATTCAGACATGACCGAGATGGTCTGCAATCAGGTGATGGATCTGGCAGAAATGGCTCGCCAGCCTCTCGACTCTGAGCGCATGATCGCCTTCCTGTCCAGAAGCAACAAGCTGCTGACCATCCTCTGCGGGAAGTAAGGCACACTCATTTTTTGAAGTTTTTCTGATCTCATCCTTTAGGGACTGCTGTGCGCAGTCCCTTTTTATATAGACCGGCAAATTTCGCTTTTTTAATGATTTTTGGGCTCTTGCAGCCTTTATCATCATAACTTAACATCTGCGTGTTATGATATGTAAACTACTATCAAAAAGTATCAGTTGCTTGGCGCGAGGAGTGAATGTAGATGATTGCTGTGGTGTGTATGAATCCTTGTATCGATCGCTCCATCACAATCCCCGAATTCAAATACGGCGCAACAAATCGGGCTGTAGATACAAGAAACGACGCAGGCGGCAAGGGGATCAACGTCGCCGTAACTGCGGCGCAGATAGGCGTAGAGACAGTCTGCCTGTCCTTCCTGCACCAAAACGGCGGTGAGGCGATCACTCAAAAGCTTGATGCGTTCGGCGTAAAAAGCGATGGCATCCATATCGGCGGCGCGCTCAGAACAAACCTGAAGCTGATCGACCGTGCAAGCGGCATCGTGACCGAGATCAACGAAACAGGTGCTCCGATAGACGAAGCTGCACTTGTGCAGATGACTGATCTGATCCTGCGCCATGCTCCGAAAAGCGAACTGCTCATTCTCTCCGGCAGTC
>CAZYQB010000108.1:0-7141 GCA_964649595.1 uncultured Oscillospiraceae bacterium
AAGTTTCCCTTGTTTCAGCTCATAAGGGCAAAAACAAGGGAAAATACATAAGGAATGAACATTATATTGCCGATTTTCCTTGAAAATACAAGGGTTTCGGAGGATTAAATAGATAAAATTGAAATTTGTTGAGATCATCCAAAGTCCTTCCTCGCTGATGGAAGCAGCACGCCGCTTCCGCCTCATTCTGAGCTGTACGCATTTAAAGAAAAATAATTCCTCGAATTTTCAGCGAATTATGTATTTTTTCACCGAATACGCCATATATATACAATACTGCATATTACGCAACCTGATTTTATACATCTCTTATCATATCCTATTCACTCCCAGGCAGGATTTTGCGGCTGTTAGGGCGTATATTATCAGCGTGTGTATTCATGAGTGAATATGCAGAATAACAGAATATACATCACAGCTTCGTGATGTATGAGGAGGAACGACATGACCAGCTTCAAACGATCCCGAACCCGCAGCTTTGAGCATCAGGGAGAAAAGTATCTGCTCCTCGCATTGGCAGGCGCCTTCATCCTGCTGGTAAGTATGATGCTGTTTGCTGCATCGGGCAGAAACCGTCTGCAAAATCAGCTCAATGAGGGCATGGAGATCATCGCTGCCTCCATCCAAAGAGATGTATCCGATGCTCTGAGCAGCTACCGCGCCATCGACCGAAAGAGCGCTGATCTGGAAGGCGACATATTGCCCACCATGGAAAAGCATATGCATTCCGCACACAGCATGAACCGTGTGCTGGTCGAAATCTTCGGCGAGGAATATTCCATGATCGATGAAACAACGTATGAACAATTCGAGACCGTCATGGCTGAGTTTGACCGGCTGCTCGCCGCCGGTCAATCCACCTCGTCGGCAAAGGAACTGCTCGTTCCCTGCATGAACAGCTTTCAGAATATGCTCCTGAATCGCTTCACCGAGGACGGAAAATTACTGCCCATACAATAATGCCTTTTTTCAAATCTTCAAATACAGAAAAGATCTCCGTTCCCAACGTCGGGATGCGGAGATCTTTGGGGCAAACCGTATCTTTACCGTACTATTTCTTTGATCGAACGCTTACAAATCATCGGCATCCTGTACCGGATGCTCATCATCGATCAGCGGCACACCGGTGTAGCTGCCCAGCACATCGCTGTTGCCCTTGCGCGCCTGCTCGGTCATATTCATCTTCGCGCTCGTCTTGCACGCCTTGTTCTTTTCCATGCTCTTGTTCATGCTGCGGTCGTTCTTTTCCATAAAAATCACCTCGCGCTTATTATGCGCAAGGTGAACTTTTTTATTCGGATTTTTGCTCAAGACCTTTATGCCCTGTCATCCCACAGCCCATACTGCTCCTTATTTCTCAGAGCGACCAGTATCTGCTCACGGGCGTTAGGGATGCGGCGGCAGATATAGTCGAGCAGCTCCTTCATGTCCTGCCGCTTGGTATATCCGTCCGCCGGACAGGGCGACTTGACCACGGGCAGATTGAGCGTGCGCGCATAGTGGATGATGTCTTTTTCCGGAACATAGAGCATGGGACGAATCTGCGTGATGCCGGTTCTGGAAAGATAGGTCACCGGCTGGAAGGTGTGGATTCTCCCCTCATAGAACAGGCTCAGAAGCAGCGTTTCCTCGGCATCATCCCTGTGATGTCCTAACGCCAGCTTATTGATTCCGCGCTCCACACACAGATCATTAAGTGCGCCACGGCGCATTTTCGAACAGAGCGAGCAGGGATTTTTTTCCTTGCGCTCCTCAAAGATCACCTTCGCGATATCGGTTTCGCGCACGGTGTAAGGCACTTCCAGTTTTTCGCACAGCTCGCGGATGCCGCTTACATCAAACGGCTCCAACCCCAGTTTAAGGGTGATCGCCTCCAGTTCAAACGGTTCGGGGCAAAACTTGCGGTACAGTGCCATCGCATAGAGCAGCAGCATACTGTCCTTGCCGCCGGACACGCCGACAGCCACCTTATCCCCCGCCTTAATCATGCCGAAATCCTGATCGGCGCGGCGGATACAGCCCAGTATTTCCTTCATAGCTTATAAAACTCCTTTTGATCTGTAATTTCGTCAGTCGGATCATAAAAACGAAAGGGCGGCTGTCTGCCGCCCTTGCTTACTCTGCAAAAATCCATCCGTTTGCGGATCGATGATGATGCTTCACTTTCAGATCGGCAGGAAGCGGCTCGCCATACCAAACATAATCATCAGCGAGCAGGCATCCACCAGCGTGGTAATCATAGGACTTGCCATCAGCGCCGGATCCAGCTTGATGCGTTTTGCCAGCATAGGCAGCGTACAGCCGATTGCCTTTGCCATGATAACCGTCAAAAATAAGCTGAGCGCAACGATGAGTGCCACCGTCCATTCCAGACGATCCAGAAAATACATTCTGGCAAAATTGACCACGCCCAGCACCGCGCCGAGCATCACGCCCACGCGAATCTCGCGCCAGAGGATCTTCGGAATGTCCTTGAGTTCTACCTCTCCCAGTGCCAGACCACGAATCATCAGAGTGGAAGCCTGAGAACCTGCATTACCGCCGGTGCCCATCAAAATCGGGATGCACGCCGTCAGTGCCACACCGACTGCGCCCGCGCTGATGAGTACGTCCTCATAGTAGGTAATAATCATACCGGTGAGCGTTGACGTTACCATCAGGAACAGCAGCCACGGCAGACGGTTCCACGCCAGACGCCACACGCTCGTACGCAGATATTCATCTTCAGAGGGAAGCAGCGCGTGCATCTTTTCGATATCCTCGGTGTTTTCCTCTTCGATGACGTCGATCGCATCATCAACTGTAACGATACCGACCAGACGGTTTTCATTGTCTACGACCGGAATAGCAATCAAGTCATACTTTCTGACGGTATCCGCCACGACCTCCTGGTCATCATGCGTATTTACGCTCACAATGCCCGAATCCATGACATCCAGAATAGATGCATCGTCATCCGCCATGATGAGACGGCGCAGCGCAACCGAGCCGAGCAGCTTGCGCGCTTCGTCGATCACATAACAGGTGTAAATGGTCTCCTTGTCCAGTCCGGTCTTCTTGATGGTATTCATCGCCTGACGAACGGTAAGATTGCTGTGGAATTCCACAAACTCAATGGTCATCATCGCACCGGCAGAGCCTTCGGGATACTGCAGGAACTGGTTGATAAGATTGCGCTTTTCGGCGCTTGCGCTCTGAAGCACGCGCTTAACTACGTTTGCCGGCAGCTCCTCAAGCGTGTTCACCGCATCGTCGATGAACATTTCATCCAGCAGCGCACGAATCTCACTGTCGCCGATCAATCCGATCAGCTGCTCCTGCTGCTCCGGCTCCATATAGGCAAACACCTCAGCCGAAATATCCTTGGGCAGGATCCTGAACAGCATCAGCGTCTTTTGTCCGTCGAGTTCCTTCATGAACTGCGCAATGTCCACCACATTGAGCATCAGCAGCGCACCGCGCAGCTCGTTGCGGCGGTTGCCATCAATCAAGTGCAGCAGTCTGCTGCGAATGATCTCCCAATCCATGATAATTTCCTCCCTCTTTTCAATACGCTAATGGCACAGAAAAATCACAGCAGGAAACGGCTTGCCAGCGAAAACATAATCACCAGCGAGCAG
Source organism: uncultured Oscillospiraceae bacterium (assembly GCA_964649595.1). Classification (GTDB taxonomy): domain Bacteria; phylum Bacillota; class Clostridia; order Christensenellales; family Aristaeellaceae; genus RGIG2066. The sequence continues at coordinate 3,621 of CAZYQB010000108.1, forward strand.
CCGTCTACAAGAGTGCTGATCATCGGTCCTGCCATCAAAGCCGGGTCGATCTTGACCCTCTTTGCCAGCATAGGCAGAATGCAGCCGATCACCTTCGCAAGCAACACCGTAAAAAACAGACTTGCTGCCACAATCAGCGAGACCGTCCATTCCAAACGATCCAGAAAATACATTCTGGCGAAGTTAATCACACCAAGCACCGCACCAAGCATGATTCCCACACAGCTCTCTTTCCAAAGAACGATCGGAATATCCTTTAACTTCACCTCATCCAGTGCCAGACCACGAATAATCAAAGTAGATGTCTGCGAACCTGCATTGCCGCCGGTATCCATCAAAAGCGGAATGGCTGCCGTTAATACCACGCCGACCGCACCTGCGCCGATGAGTACATCCTCATAGTGCGTAATGATCATGCTGGTCAGCGTAGAGAACAGCATCAGCAGCATCAGCCACGGCAGGCGATTCCATGCCAAACGCCATACATTGGTGCGCAAATATCCATCCTCGGAAGGAAGCAGCGCGTGCATCTTTTCAATGTCCTCGGTATTCTCCTCCTCAATAACATCCATCGCGTCATCGACAGTAACAATACCGACCAGACGATTTTCATTGTCTACAACCGGAATGGCAATCAAATCATATTTTCGGATGGTATCCGCCACGATCTCCTGATCGTCCAGCGTGTGCACGTTCACAATAGCCGGATCCATGACATCCAGAACCAGGAGGTCATCCTGCGCCATAATCAGGCGGCGCAGTTCAATCGAACCGAGCAGCTTGCGCTGCACATCGATCACATAACAGGTGTAAATCGTTTCCTTGCCGGTTCCCACTGCCTTGATAGACTCCATTGCCTCTTTAACAGTATAATGACCGTAAAGTTCCATAAACTCAATGGTCATCAGCGCACCGGCAGAGCCTTCGGGATAGTACAAAAACTTGTTGATAAGATCGCGCTTTTCGGCGCTTGCGCTCTGAAGCACGCGCTTAACTACGCTTGCCGGCAGTTCCTCGAGCGTATCCACCGCATCGTCGATAAACATTTCGTCGATCAGCGCACGGATCTCGCTGTCGCCGATCAGACCAATCAGCTGCTCCTGCTGCTCCGGCTCCATATAGGCGAACACCTCAGCCGAAATATCCTTGGGCAGGATCCTGAACAGCATCAGCGTTTTCTGTCCGTCGAGTTCCTTCATAAATTGCGCAATGTCTACCACATTGAGCATCAGCAATGCGCCACGCAGCTCGTTGCGGCGGTTGCTGTCGATCAGATGCATAAGTCTGCTGCGAATGATCTCCCAATCCACGATCGCTTCCTCCTTCCATTCTGATGCGCCAAAAGCGCAGAAAAACAAGACACGCCCTGCCTTCGCGTATGCAAAAGTCATGGTGTGCCATTGGCGCAATTCGATGCAAAGAAAGAAGATGTGACTGTAAGGCATCCTAATGTGCGTACAAATGCAATTCGACCGGTATCTCCTACCCGACGCCGCCTTGAGCAGATATGATTTTTAAGATAAGCTGTTTGACGGGATCAAAAAATGAATCGTTCAAATCACTCAGTCTAAAAAAGACAGAGGTCGAATCCCGTATGTACGCACGCGGCTACCTCGCGGTACGCCTTCCAACGTCTGACATCTACCGCCAACGTCCATCCGGATCCACCTCCTGAAAGTCCAGAGTAATCAACCAAACCGTCGGCAGCCTTGCCGACCTTCTACAGCATACATCACCGTGCCGCCCCTGTCAAGCACTTTTTTCCATATTGTACCATATTATATTAGAGAATGTTTTCCCGCCATCCATTTCTTCAAAGAGCCGCTTTGTCAGACTGCTGTATACGACAAAGCGGCTCTTATGTATCTCAGACACGGATTTTTTCCCAACGATTATTTGATATGGTTGTCTGATGCCTATTCGCACTCAGCCACGAACTCAGCAATTCGCGCCAGACCTCTTTCGATGCGGTCACGAGAAACAGCATAGCTCAGACGCACATGAATATCGCTGCCGAATGCGCTTGCAGGCACCACCGCAACGCACTTGGCACTGAGCAGCAGCTCGGCAAAGCTGCTCGGGTCTTCGATCTTCTGACCATTATAGGATTTTCCAATCAACTTGCTGATATTCATCATGATATAGAACGCACCCTCCGGCAGATTGGCGCTCAAACCGTCGATCTGATTGATGAGCTTGTGCATCAGACAGCGGCGCTCCTCAAATTCCGCCACCATGGTACGGATGTATTCCTTGCCGTTCATCAAAGCTTCCGTAGCAGAATACTGAGCAATAGAATTAGGATTGGAGGTCGCATGGCTCTGAAAACTGGTCATCGCCTTGACCAGATACTGCGGCGCAGCGATATAGCCGATTCTCCAGCCGGTCATGGCATAAGACTTGGAAACGCCGTTTACTACGATGGTCTGCTGCTTGATATCCTCACCCAGAGAAGCAATGGAAACGTGCTTTCTGCCGTCATAGATCAGCTTTTCGTATATCTCATCGGAGATGACAAAGAACTGCTTCTCCACTGCCAGGCGCGCAATTTCCTCCAGACGCGGCGTAGGAATAACGCTGCCGCACGGATTATTGGGCGAATTAAGGATCAGCGCCTTGGTTTTTTCGGTAACATGAGCCGCCAGCGCCTCGACGGTAACGATGAAGTTATCCTTTTCCTGAGCCTGCACAAATACCGGCACACCACCCACCATGCGCACGATTTCCGGATAGCTGACCCAGCAGGGAGAAGGGATCAGTACCTCGTCGCCGGGATTTACGATGGCGGAAAGCGCATTAAAAAGAGAATGCTTTGCTCCGCTGGATACGATGATCTCATTTACGCCATACTTCAGTCCGTTATCATCCAGCAGCTTTTTGGCGATCTGCTCACGCAGCGCAACCGTTCCGGCAACCGGCGTGTATTTGGTAACCCCCTCATCCAGCGCCCGCTTTGCCGCATCGCGAATGTATTCGGGTGTATTGAAATCCGGCTCACCCGCACCGAAGCCTACAACATCCACTCCCTGAGCCTTCATTGCCTTTGCTTTGGAGTCAATAGCCAGCGTAACGGAGGGAGCAATTTTCAAACAGCGGTCAGACAAAGACAGTGCCATTTAGATTTCATCCTTTCAGCGGTGCAGCCACCCAATTTATTAAGAACAGGTTTGTTTTTTAACTTTGGAACACTGCTATTATATTCTTCGGAATTTGTAAACGTCCTGCGTACTTTTGATGATTTTATGTTAATTTTGCATTTTTATCGATTTGCACCTGCATTTTTCTCATTTTAATGCTGCCTGCCGCGCTTTTTTGAGCAAGGCTCGCCTTCAAATGCTTCAATTTTTTATGCACCGCGATATGCATAAAAAAAACACCGCATAGATCCAACAGAATCTATGCGATGCAAAATTACACTCTTTTCGGCTAATTGAATTAGTCGGTGGTGTAGGGCATCAGAGCAACGGTACGTGCGCGCTTGATGGCCACGGACAGCTGACGCTGATGCTTGGCGCAGGTGC
>CAZYQB010000109.1:0-7126 GCA_964649595.1 uncultured Oscillospiraceae bacterium
GACACGATATGTGTACCCCAAACATACCATCTCGATAATAAGACGCTTTAAATCGCATAATGGTTTCCATAAATTGCACCGTGAAACAATTTTTGTACACCATATTATCCATTATACTGAATAATACACCGCTTTTCATGTTGCGTATGTTAGATTTTGTTGTCAGAAAGTTTTTCACGCGGCTGAGCAATGAGTGTCCTTTGATGAGTATAAATTACAAATCCTGGTTTTGCACCACCCGGCTTTTTTACATATCGACGGCGTGTATAATCAATGGGCACTCTTCCGCTTGCACGCCCACTCGAATACCATGCCGCCAGAGATGCTGCTTCTTCCATCGTCTGCCGCCCCGGATTTTCACCAACGATAATAACATGAGAACCAGGCATATCCTTTGCGTGCATCCATATCTCATCCGGCTGCGCGCTGGCGGTCAGTTTATCATTCTGCAGATTGTTTTTGCCTACCAGAATGATCTGTCCTTCAGAAGATGTAAACTTCAACGGTCTGGACGGCGGAAGATTTTTCATTTGTTTTCGATTGCGAGCTGCCTTCACATATCCCAGTTGCTCAAGCTCTGCTCGAATTTCAAACAATTCCGCCTCTTCGCTGCACTTTCTAAGATTATCCAATTGTCCGCACAGATAATTCAGTTCCTCCTCCGTCTTTGCCTTCTGCTCCGCTGCCAAATTCCTGGCAGAACGCGCCTTCTGATACAGCTTAAAATATCGCTGAGCATTTGCACCCGGAGACAATTTTACATCTAATTCGATCAACATCGGTTTGCATTCCGGATCATAGTAATTCGTCAATTCAACAGCCTGCATTCCTTTTTCAACTTGATACAAGCTGGCTGTAAGCAGCTCGCCTTTGATGCGATATTCTTCCATGCGCGCGCTATCCATTAGTGCCTGCATTTGGAGCCCCAACTTTTTTTCGCATCGCTCGATGTTATTCTTCAGCACACGACTAAGTGTGCTTGATTTTTGATGGATGCGATCCGCCTGATCGCGCATTTTGAAATATTCCTCCAGCGCTTCAGATACGCTTTTCATCGGACGGCTCTTTAGATGGCGGCGCGTCAGATATTCAAAAGGCGTCACATCCGTCATATTTCCGTCGTCGTCGATAAGCAGCATTGGACGAGCAAGCGACGGCATTTTCTGAAGAAATGCAGCAACTGCCTGAGCCGTCTGCTGCGCACCGCATTCTTCTGCCCACATTTCTTCGTTCCCAGTCGCTCGCAGTGTAATTTCCCGTGCAGTCTGCACCGATAAGCCGCTGATTGCCGCAGAAAGTGCCTTAAACAACATTCCCGACGAACAGGACAGCTTTCCGGCAAGTGCATCTGCATCCACCGAATCATAGCATAGTTTTCCCTGTTCCGGCGGCAGCCGATACATAAGTCCCGGCAAAACCTCTCTTACCCGGCTGATCTCTTCGGTAACATGGATTATGCTGTCAATAATTTTCCCATCCTGATGCGTAAAGATCAGATTGGAGTGCCTACCCATAAATTCACAGATCAAGCGCCTGATAACGTGATCTCCCATCTCATCCAGACAATCAAAATCGATTCCTATAATGCGATCTCCTTGTATTTGCTGAACATCGACTATCCGGGAACCGATCAGCATTTTTCTCATGAGCATACAAAACGTAGGCGGCTCCAGAGGATTAGCTTTCTTTTCGGTCGTCAGATGCAGCCGTGCGCTGCCGGCATTCGCCGTGGCAAGCAGCATTCTGTTTTCTCCCTGATTTCGTATTGTGAGTATAATTTCATCCTTTTCCGGTTGGGTGATCTTGTCTACACGTCCGCCCACCAGCTTATCATTTAATTCCCGGGCAATAAAGCCCAGCATAACACCATCCATCGGCACGATATTTTCCCCCATCCGGCTGCAGTTTTCACTGCCTTTTAGTTTCATACATTCAAAAAACATCGTATAACTATCTAAGCCAATATTATAGCGGAAAACCATTCAAAAGGCAATCCGCATTTTAAGACCGCTTCTGCACAGAAGATTAAATATCTTATGATTGAAGCTGTCTTTGCATTATGCTACAATATTTTCTGATCCGATGCCAAAGCATACCCTTCCCTGCTTCTGAATAGACTTGCGGTGAATAAGGCTTGAAACGAAGCTCAAGGAGGGAATCCATCATGAAACTTCTCAGCGATCAGCGTAAACTGTATCTGCTGGCAGCTGTGCTGCTGGCATTGACGGTCATCTTGTGCTTTGCATGGCGGCTGTGGCGCGTGCCCGATTCTTCCGTACCAGAAATCACCGCTTCACCTGAGAGCTCCACTGTCACGCCGCTGCCCATCACCACACCCGACACCACCGTTCCTTCGAGTGAATCTCCCTCTGCATCGCCTACCGTTAGCACCATTGTTTACTATCAGGACAACAGCGGCTATCTGGTGCCGGTCATGAAAAACATCGAACAGCAGCAAGGGATCGCCAAAGCCACGCTTGCCCTTATGGTTTCTTCGCCGCGCAACGATATGGAAGCCGCCCGCTTGGGACTGCGTACGGTCATGCCAGAGGGAACTGAAATCGATCTTGATATCTCCGGCGGTGTTGCCCGAGTAGATTTGAGCAGTACCGTATCCGCTTTAGCCAGCGCAGAAGCAGAAAGCAACATGATTAGCGCCATCGTACAGACTCTGACGGAATTTGATACCGTGCGCACCGTACGTTTTTTGATCGACGGTCAGCAAGTTAAAACACTGCCGCACGGCACATCGGTATCCGGCGATTTTACCCGCGGTATGCTGAATCTGGAAACGGTATCTGCTTCTCTCGATCCGCAAGAGGCACAGACCGTTATGCTCTATTTCCCCGGCGAAACCGGTTCGTTGATCGTTCCCGTTACCCGTATGGTATACGGTGCAGCAGATATCAATACGGCGGTACTCGAACTTGCTAAGGGACCAAGTGCAATGAGTCCGCTTGACAATGCGCTGCCCTCCGGCTGCGGTCTGATCGATGTTGTCACTGATAAAAACGGGAAAGTCACCATCAACTTTACACAGGAATTTATCGGCATTGCCGAACAAAGCGACGGCGGACGGCAGGCACTCAAAGCGCTGATGCTTACCTGCTCGCAATTCCCAGGCGTCACCGGCATTGAAATTCTGGTCGAAGGCAAGCCTTACGACGTAGGAATATCCACCATGAGTATCCCTACGGCAGTCAATATTGCCGATGAAATCGTCGATCAGTTTCTTCAAAGTCAGTCTGCGCTGCTTTTTGAGGAATAAACAGCGTATACCTATGCTTTAGAATATATTTTTCGCGTACTGCAGACAATATTACGAATAATACGAAAGAAGGCGATTTTTATGCTGTGGACAGCCAACACTGCATTTGGTCTGGAAGGTCAGACCGCCAAAGATCTCAAGCGTCTGGGGGCATCAGAGGTTCACCCTCTGCCTAATGGCGGCGTTTCCTTTGAGGCTACCGCTGCACAGGCGTATGCCGCCAACCTGTGGCTGCGCTGTGCAGACCGCGTAATGCTGACAGTTGGGCGTTTCGAGTCTCGATCCTTTGAGGAATTGTTTGAAAGCGTGCGTGCACTGCCTTGGGAGAATTACATCCCGCGCGATGGTGCATTTCCCATTCGTGCTCATTGCGCACGCTCTACGCTGATGAGTCCTTCCGATTGCCAGTCTATCGTAAAAAAGGCGATCGTCGAGCGTCTGAAAAAATCCTATCGCATCGACTGGTTTCAGGAGACCGGCGCAGTTTACGCGGTAGATGTTGCCATTCATTCCGACTGCGTTACACTCTCTCTGGATAGTTCCGGTACTGCGCTCAATCGCCGCGGTTACCGCACATGGAACGGTGAAGCTCCGCTGCGTGAGACACTAGCCGCAGCCCTGGTGCTGATGTCTCCGTGGCGTCCTTCGATGCCGCTGTATGACCCCTGTTGCGGCACCGGCACACTGCTGATTGAGGCGGCGTTCATTGCTCTTGACCGTGCACCAGGGCTCAAGCGCACCTTTGCCTGCGATGACTGGGGCTTCATGCCCAAGTCAGAATGTCAGATGGTTCGTGAAGAAGCGCTCCATCGCTTTGAGGAAGGCTCCAAGCGCCCAATGAACATCGCCGGCTCCGACATCGATCCTGAAGCATTAAAGCTGGCGCGCCGTCATCTGGCGCAGGCAGGTTTGAGTGACCGCATTCGTCTTATTGAAAAGGATCTGCGCAACGTAAATCTCGCCGACGAAAAGGGTGTACTGCTGTGCAATCCGCCCTATGGTGAGCGCCTGGGGGATCGACGCGCCGCACAGGCAGTTGCAAAACAACTGTATCTGCTCAAGCAGCGCAGCAGCGGCTGGGCGTTGTGCGCAATCACGGCAGACGCTGCCTTTGAACGCAGTGCAGGACGCCGCGCCGACAAGAAACGCCGCCTCTACAACGGACGGCTTGAATGTGAATTTATGACCTTCCATCCGTAAAACAAGCTTTTGAAATTTTCACAATAAAAGGGGCTGTTGCAGAAGTAAAATTCTGCGACAGTCCCTTTGCTATTGACACATTGCAGCCGTCACGCGCTCTTTTCGCTTTTTAAATTAAGAATTCAATCGCAATCCCCACTGCGATCAGCAAAAGCCCCAGCAGCGCCAGCCAGTATCTCAGCGGCACAAACAACACTATCAGCAATATGCCCAATGCGATCATCGAGAGCGCTATACATCTCAAAGTAAACGGTGATATGCACAGCCATCCCAATCCCCTTCCTCGCTTCATCCACATAAAAACGGCACCTCCCGATTCATGTTACTACATTCTATCGGAAAATACCGCTTATATTGCCTGTCCTGTTTAAGTTTGAACTGATCGACTCACTCAACCGAGCTTCTTGATATTGCGTACAAACGCCGCGGCATCTTTCGCACCATACAGCGCAGAACCTGCCACCAGCACCGTTGCGCCCTTCTCAACCAGCTGGGGAGCAATAGATTCATTCACACCGCCGTCAACCTCGATTTCCGCCTGTACGCCTGCCTGCTTAAGCATTTTATCGATCTCCGCAATCTTTTCCACTGCAGAGTGGATCAGCTTCTGACCACCGAATCCAGGATTGACCGTCATCACCAGTGCCAGATCAAAGTCTCCCATCACATAGCGCAGACAATCCGGAGAGGTTGCAGGATTGAGCGATACGCCTGCCAGACAGCCGTAGTCGCGGATCTGTCGAAGCACACGATTGAGATGACGAGTCGCCTCTGCATGAACGGTGATGACCTTTGCACCCGCTTCGGCAAAGGCTTCGATATACTGTTCGGGGCGTTCAATCATTAGATGTACATCGCAGGGCAACAGCTTCATACTCGCTGCCGCCTTGAGGATACTCGGACCGAACGAAATGTTCGGCACAAATGCACCGTCCATTACATCATAGTGCAGCCAATCGGCACCCGCATCATACATACGCTGAATTTCCGATCCGATGTTGAGAAAGTTTGCCGCCAGCAAAGAAGGTGCTACTTTAATCATACCGTTCCCTCCATCTTAGTTTCATATCCTCGTGCAGCGCTTTATAGCGCTCCCAACGCTCTGCGGATATTTCCCCTGCTTCCACCGCTGCGCGAACCGTACATCCCGGCTCACTGATATGCACGCAGGGTTGAAAACGACAGGTGCCCTCATACGCTTCGAATTCCGGAAGCAAATTGCGCATTTCCACCGGATCCATCAGCTTGAGTTCGAGCAGGCTGAATCCGGGAGTATCCAGCACCATTCCGCCACCCGGCAGCGGAATCAGCTGACAATGACGAGTGGTGTTTTTCCCTCGTTCAATCTTTTCGGACAGGCTTCCGGTCTCCTGCTTGAGTCCGTACAGCTGATTGATAAGCGTAGATTTGCCAACACCCGACTGACCGCCGAAGGCGTGAATGCTGCCCCTCAGCGCTTCCCGAAGCTCATTCAATCCTCCGCCGGTCATTGCACAGGTTCTAAATACTCTTGCAGCCGTTCCGGCATACTGCTGCGCAATTTGCTCAGCCGATGCATCGCTTTCATCGCATTTATTGATAACGATTACCGGCTCGATCTCATTTGTACGGGCAAAAATCAGCATACGATCCACCAACATCAGATCAGGTTCGGGAGTACCTGCCGATACCACAATTGCAATGCAGTCGATATTTGCTACCGGCGGACGAACCAGCTGATTGACTCGGGGCAGAATCGCTTCCAGCCATCCGTGCTGTTCTCCCTGTCCGGGCTGAAATCGCACTTTATCACCTGCCATCGGCGTCAAGCGCTGCCTGCGCAGCTTTCCTTGTGCCCGAAGCGTATACCGCTGACCATCGTCGCCAAGAACAGTATAAAAACCGCCCACTCCGCTGAGAACGCGTCCCTCCAAACCGATACCCCCCTTGCCTGTTCGTTCCGTTTTTATGCTTTGCACTATCTATTCAAACATGATCTGCCATTCATCGACCAGTTCATCCTGCATATATACCGAGAGTGTATGCATTCCTTCTACATAACTGTCCAATTTCAGCTTGATGATCTGTTTACCTGCATCCGCTGTGTCACGATATACTTCCCTTGCATTTCCGGAGGCATCAGTAAGCATACACAGCACCTCGTCTCCGTTTTTTTCGACCTGTACGATCACATCCACTTCGGCATAATAGCTTTCAGGGATTACCTGACTGATGGTAATATCAACCTTCTCACCGATCAGCGCCTTTTGACCTTCTGCAATAGACTGAGCAATGACCAGCCCCGGCTGCACTTCACTGAGCTTCTCGTATACCTCTCCCAGTACGAAACCGGATGCCGCCAATGTGGATCGTGCCAGCTCCACTGTCAAATCGTCCAGCTTCGGTATGATCGCGCATTCACCGCTGACATACAGCACCACCTCGGTAAACGGCTGCACCATTTCTCCGGCTGCGGGCTCCTGTCGGATGACCGTGCCTACCTTCTCATTTGAGATCTCCAGCACGATTCCACTGGGAACCAGTCCTGCATCCGACAATATCCTTTCCGCATCGCTTCGGTTCAGCCCGATTTCGGATACCGCAGGAACGGCAATCGCCTGCTTGCCCATGCTGACGTACAGCGTAACCTCATCGCCCGGGTAGATCAGCATTCCCTCT
>CAZYQB010000110.1:0-3734 GCA_964649595.1 uncultured Oscillospiraceae bacterium
GAGTTCGTTCACACCCTCAACGGCTCCGGTCTGGCAACCAGCCGCCTGATTCCTGCCATCGTTGAGCAGTATCAGCAGGGCGACGGCTCCGTCATCATCCCCGAAGTGCTGCGTCCCTTCATGGGCGGCAAAGAGCGCCTGACCAAGTAATGCGCTTGCAGCGCATTGTGATGTATCCGTCTGACGACGGATGTGATGCACGCCCTTGGCGTGTGATGTGCGTCTGCGGCGCATGATGTGTTGAGCTGCGCTCAACGATTTTAGATACCGTGCTGAAAGTGCGGAGGAAATCTCTATAGGAAAACCGTCCGGTTCGAAAGAATCGGACGGTTTTTGGCGTAGTTAGGGCAGTATGAGTTTTTGCGCCATGGGACCGGCGGTGACGTGGTAATAGCCGGTATTTTCCTTGTAGAACGGGCGGATGCAGGTATGCTCTGCGGCGGTCAGTTCATAGTCGCCGTAGAAGCCTTCAAAGTATGCATAGCCGTTTTCGTCGGTGGTGAGAGAAACGTCGGTGTGCCATTCGCGGTTGATGAGTCTGTCGAGCACTTCAAAGGCAGGCTTTCGAGTCATATCATTTCTAAAAAGTCCTGCATGGAAGCGGTTTTCATCGCCGAATGCCATGCCGTCCGCCATATTCCACCATACGATGGATTCTACCATTTCCTGACTGAACCACAGGCGATACATTCTCTCCACCAGCTCTGCTTGAACGGCTTCATCCTCCGCGTCGTTGCTGTAAGAGGGAATGGAGACCTCGGAGAGGTGGATGGGGAGATTAAATTCGGAGTAGGTCTTGAATACATCCATTGCGCGGTATGGATTGTAGACTGCCCGTTCCTGTGCCTCGTTGGAGTCGAATGCGTGGAACTGCATTCCGATGCCCTCGATGGGCGCGCCTTCTGAGATCCATCTCTTGAGCATCAGATAGTATACGCTCTTATCGCCCGTATACTGACCGCCTCCGCAGCCGAAGGTCTCATAGCATCCTTCGTTCCAGAATAGGCGGCTATTGGGGAAATACATTTTGGCGATATCGAAGCACCATTTTTCATGTCCTCTTTCATCGCATACGGGCAGATCGCGGCAGCCGAACTCTCCGTGAGCATTGCGGTATACGGTGAACATTTCGTTGATGACATCCATATCGAGTATGTCGTCGCCGTAGCGGTCGGCGATTTCGCGGCAGCGGCGCACGATTTCCATTTTGAGAGAACGGAAGTCCTGCGGCATCCATTTGGGATTGAAGGAATTGTACATCAGGCAGTGTCCCTTCATGCCGATGGAGTTTTCTCTGCAGTATTCGTAGATCAGGTCGAGCTGCGGACGGCGGTAGATATCGGGAGCATCCTTGGAAAATCTCGGTTCGCCGCGCACCGGCTCCAGCGTATCCCAATACAGCGGCAGCACGCCGTAATTGAAGATGCGTTTAAATTCCTCACGGTAGAGGAGATTTCTGCGCTCATCGCCGAATTGGTCCAGCAGAAACAGCGCCGAGCCGAATTTGAACTCATGCTTTTTAAGCTGTGCGCGCAGCCTGATTCCCGGCAAGGGCGTTTTCTGCGCATCCAGTACGCGTACGGCAAACAATCCCTTGCGGTGTGTTTCGATGCCGCGTTCAATCATCCGGTCGGTATATGGTGAAAGCCGGTCAAAATGAGCGATCAATTCTCGTCTGTTCATAATGCCTTCGTCCTTTCTCTGGGCTGTGGAGCCTGTATATTATAGTATACATGGCGATTTTTCCGGCTGCAAGGGGAAGGCGTTTTTATTTATAAGCTGCCCAGCAGTTGTTTGAAGGCGGCTTCGTTTTCGAGAATGCTTTCTCCGACAACCGTGATGCCGTTTTCGCGCAGGCGCTGTGCGAGCACGCCTTCGCCCGGAATAAGGGTGGAGGTAAATCTGCCGTCGTAAATGCGGTCGGTGCCGCAGGACGGGCTTTTTTCCTTGAGGATGGCAAGTCGGCAGCGATATATCTTTGCAAGGTGCAAAATTTCCTCGGCACCGCGCTTATACTGCTCGGTCACATCGCGTCCGTCGCGGGTGATGACCTTATCGCCCCGACGCTCGGCAGGAATGCGCGGCGTAGGCAGTCCGCCCATGACCTCGGCGCAGACCGGAATGAGATGGTGCTTGTCGATGAGGGCGATGGCGCGCTCGTTGGGCTTGCTCTGAGCGTCGTAGCGCACGCGCACGTCCAGCAGGCAGGCGCTGATGAGTATGTTCATATGGACTCTCCTTCGGACAGAATGACGGAACAACGGGAAAGCCTTCTGCTTATGCAGGGGGGATATTATTATAACGAGAAAGCACCCCTGCTTATGCAGGGGTGCTTTTCATGGCTTGCATCACGCATCGGCTGCGATATTCAGCGGTTATTCGGCATCCGCCTTCACAACCTGCTGGCCATCGTAGTATCCGCAGTGCTTGCACACGCGGTGTGCCAGCTTCATCTTCTGGCAACGCGGGCACTTTGCAATGCCCGGCAGAGACAGCTTCCAATGCGCGGAACGACGGCTGTTCTTGCGAGCTTTAGAAGTTTTTCCCTTCGGTACGGCCATGGTTACACCTCCTCGTCCTCTGTCAGCAATTCACTTTTTCAATCCCCCCGTCCCGTTTGGGACGGGACAAGTAATGCCGAAAAGGGATTCTGGCGATCGCCGCCCTCCTGGCATGTACAGGGTGCAATGTTGCGATTGGTTCCGCAAACGGGACAGATGCCCTTGCAGGTTTCGCTGCAAACGAAGCGCATCGGCAATTCAAGCACCAGCGCTTCCTCGACCATCGGCTGAAGATCAATGCGGTATCCGTTGAGGGGATACATATCGCCGTCGTTGAGACTGGTCTCATAATCGAGATCATCATCCTGACCGGCGCGATAGGCATTGTTGGCAGCCCTGATGGCTTCGGCTTTTACAAAGGATACATCCACCGCTGCTTCCACATGGGTCTTGACCGGCTCTAAGCACAACGCGCAGCGGGACTCAACATCTGCGCTGAGCGTGCCCTGCACGCGAACCAGACCGCCGCGGACGGTATCGCCCGCGCCGATATAGACTCCTTTAAGAGAAACGGAATCAAACCGTACTGGATCATCCAGTACGATCATTGGCTCGACCTGAACCGTTGCTTCGAACGGATAGGACTGCCCCGGATTCTTCAGTGCCAACGAAACATCCATAAGCAAAGCATTCACTCCCATGTCAACTCAATTATTATAGATGCAAATGAGCGATTTGTCAAATGCAATTTCGGTGAAATCAGGCATTTGATACTCACTTTTCACAAAAGTCTGTGTGAAATTTTTGTGTGCTGATTGTTTTGCCGTGCGCGGCAGAGATTCTATGCTATAATAGAAACGAAATTTACTCATGCAGGAGGTGTATCAGCCTTGATGATGAAAGGCTATGACCGTGAGAAGGCGGCTGCGTTTATGCTCCCCAAGCTTGTAAAGAGCGAGTTCAAGCCCATTGCTGCCCAGAGCGAGAAGCTCATTGAAAAGGCGATCGATGCCGATATGGCATATATGCTCGATGCCGGCGTGATCGACAAGGAAGGTATGATGGGCGACGCATATTACGACGACGACGATGCCTTTGAATTCATTCTCGAGCGCATGGCGCGCCAGCTCAAGATGAAGGAAGACGCGCAGGGACCGCTTGCAGCGTTCATCGATCAGTATCTCGATCTTCAGCAGGCGTTCCTTGAAGAATGCGGCATGATGGATTGGGATT
>CAZYQB010000110.1:3834-7092 GCA_964649595.1 uncultured Oscillospiraceae bacterium
AATGCGGCATGATGGATTGGGATTGATCGGTTTTTAACTTTTCCGCACTGCCGTAAAAGCCCATACAACTCTATTATACCCTATCAACGTAAAGCATTTCGGTAGAAAGATGACGTCTTTTGGGATTTTTCGTTATCTTTCACTTGACTGAAATGCTTTTATTGTTTATAATTGAAAATAATCCATTAAAAATGGATAAAGGATTATGAGGAGTGAATAACCGTATGACGCTGCCCGGAAAGCTGACCATTGGCTTTCTGCAGGAGGACAACCCGCAAAAATTCTATTTTCGCGTTCGACCCCTGCTGATTCAGGACGAAGGCGGATACCATCCGATGGAAAATGCAAAAGATAAATATCTTGAGGACGGATTTATCCGAATTGTACCTGATAAAAATGAATTGAGCAACTTTAAGACCCGAATGAGAACACTGGGAAGATACTGCGCGATCGATCTTCGCAAGCATCCCGGTGAAAATGACAAAATCCGTCCCAACAAAAACCACAATGGGGAAAACGGAGACAGAAATGCTTATATCGTATATTCCGATGTAATTACCGCAGTGGATCCGCTGAGAATGGCGGAAGTCGTTGAGGTAGATGAAGACGGAATGTTTAATACGCCCGGCACGAAGCTGATTGCACTGAGGCAGGAGGACACGATTCAAGGCGTGTATCAGTGGGATGAGCGTGGTGAGCAGGGTGCTTTTATTGTCGGTGACAATCTTTCCGCAAGTGTACTCAGCGATGAAGATGTGATCCATCTGGTGCTGCCCGACGGAGAAGAAGTTGACCTTTTGATGGATATGGCGCGCTTCGGTGTTTCTATTGGGGAAAAGAGTGCGGAGAGAGTTGCTGAGAGAAACGCAGAAAAGACTGCCGAAAGAGTGAACGAACGGGTATCGGATAAAAATACAGTTGAAAAAAATACAGCGGAAAAGAGCATATCTGAAAAAAGTATGCCCGAAAAGAATACTGAAAAAACGGCGGAGACCGCGCCGAAGGCGGAAACGCCTGTAAAGGATGAAATCTGCCCCAAAGCAGAAAATGCCGCAATGCCGGAGCTGGTGCAGGAAGTGCCGGTCAAGGTGGAGCGTGAAGTGGTGCGCGAGGTGATCCGCGAGGTAAGCAACCGCGAAACCGCGCGCGAGGCAGCGCGTGAAGCGGCGCGCGAGGTGATCCGCGAGGAAAACAAGGAAAAGCCGTGGATGCACCGCACCACCTTTCTGGTGCCGCGCGTGGTCAGCAGCAAGCCGCCGATGAATCTGGAACAGTCGCTCTCTTTGCAAAGCGGTTTTAATCCCAGAAGAAGTATGTCGATCAAGGAGATCATGGATGAAAAGTGGCGTGAATCCCGACTGGACACGCTGGGACATCCGGTGGTATCCGATGCGACGAGTATGCCTGCAGTCAATCCGGTAGAGCAGGCGATGACTGCCGTTAAGCAAGCGTGGGAACTGCCCGAAGCGCGCACTGCGCTCGTCAATGCGCTGCTCAAGCTGGAAAAAATGGATGAAGCACTGGGTGCAAACGGTGCGCCCGATGCTGCGCAGGTGCGCGTCACCAATGCTGCCGAAGAGCAGATGGTGCGTCTGGAGGCAGACCGACTGAAGTTGCTGGGCGATATCGATGAGCTCAGAAGGCTGCGTCAGGAAAAGCGCACCGAACTGGTCAACGATCTGCGCCATACCCACAGCGCCGAATTTGACCGCAGCGAGGCGCGCAACAAGCAGCTGCTGGAGCTGCAGCAGCAGTACATCCTGCAGACCGAGCAGGCGCGCAAGGCAAGCGAGCAGGCGCAGCAGGAGTTTGCGCAGCAGTTTGCCGCCGAAATCGATCAGAAGCTGACCGAGCAGCTGATATCCGGACGCGCAATGGATATGATGGCGGCGCTTTCCAGAAAGCAGTGCGCTCCGGCAAGACGTCTGGAAACCGAGGAAATGACCGCAGGCGCGCTGATCTCCACCGTTCGCGTGCGCTTTGAGGAAGCCGGAATCACTCTCACTCATGATGAAGCGGTGAATGTGCTGGCTTGTCTGGCACTGGGACGCATCGTGGCGGTATCGGGCGAAAGCGGCAGCGGAAAGAGCAAATTCGTGCGCACGCTTGCCGCCGCGCTGGGCATTGCCGGGGAAAACTCTGACAGCTTTGCCGAGGTGCAGGCGCAGGCAGATTGGAGAAGCATCGGTCGCGAGATCGAAGGCGTGTCGCCCAACGGCGTTGCGGTGGTGAAGATGCCTGCCGTCAAGCGCGTGCTGGAAAATGACGATCAGATGACTGTGACCATGCTGATGGTCGATGGTGCAAACCGCGGAAAAATGGATGACTATATGGGCGAGCTGCTGACTCTCGGCGAGCAGGGTGCGCCGAATGTGCTTAGCACCGCAGCGGGCACCGTTCACCTGAGCGACAGTCTGCGAGTGATGCTGACCGTTCAGGACGGCGGAAGCGCCATGAGTGGAGAACTGCTTGAGCGCGCATGGCTGATGCGTCTTAACGGCGAGGATGACGACGGCTGCTGGCCGCCCAAGGCAGGCGAAATGCCCAAGCCCGAAAAGGCGATATCCCTGGAAAATATCAAAAAAGTGTTTGCGGTGGGCGCGGATGTTGGCAGTGAGGTAGGAGAGCGCGTGCGTATGCTGCGTGAAAAGCTTGCCTCTCACGGCATGAAGCTCAGCCGCCGCACGCTGACTGATCTTTATAACTATTGCTCTGCAGCCACGCAGTATATGCGCTGTACGCCGCTGGAGGTGCTCGACTGGGCGTTCTCTCAGCGCGCCATGCCCAAGCTGCTGGCAACGGCAAATTTGGACAGCCTGCAGGCATTGCCCAAGATCCTGCCCGATATGCCGCGCAGCCTGAAGCTGATCCATACCACGCTTCCGCTGCCCACGCTGTAATATCATATTAAAAAAGTCAAACTATAAAAAATGCTTCGCGGCTGTCAGTTATGATAGCCGCGAAGGTTTGTTTTGACACTATAAATTTGAAATGATTATGCAGAGTTTGATACAAAGAACTGGAATAATTAAAAGGTATGCCCTTGCGGTGTAAAAACTGCTCTTGCGGTGTAAACGGAAAGCCGGGACTGCCCGGTTGTTTTTATATGGAGGACGATTATGAAAAAGGCACTCACCCAGAAGCAGATTGCCGACTACGAACAACTCTGCCGTGACAGAAATAACGGTCGGTTACTGTCCCCAGATGGACTGCGGTTCATCTGCGAGGCCAACAACTATGACCCGGAAGCCATCGGTC
>CAZYQB010000111.1:0-7011 GCA_964649595.1 uncultured Oscillospiraceae bacterium
TGATCGGCAGACCCTGACCGATGGTATCAACGGTGGTGAAGTATTCTAGCTCACGACCCAGCTTGTTGTGGTCGCGCTTGAGGGCTTCTTCGCGCTGCTTGATGTAAGCTTCCAGCTCCGCCTTATCGGTGAAAGCGGTGCCGTAGATGCGCTGAAGCATCTTGTTCTTCTCGCTGCCGCGCCAATATGCGCCTGCAACGCTCATCAGCTTAACAGCCTTCACCTTGCCGGTAGAGGGAACGTGAGGGCCTGCGCACAGGTCAACAAAATCGCCCTGCTGATAGAAGGAGATAACCGCATCCTCAGGCAGGTCGTTGATCAGCTCTACCTTGTAAGGCTCACCCTTCTCCTGCATAAAGGCGATAGCCTCTGCGCGGGGCAGTTCAAAGCGAACCAGACGATCATTCTTCTTGATGATCTTGGTCATTTCCTTCTCGATGGCCTTGATATGCTCGGCAGTGAAGGGAACGTCGATATCAAAGTCGTAGTAGAAGCCGTCGTCGATTGCCGGACCGATGGCCAGCTTTGCGGCGGGGAACAGCTTCTTGACTGCCTGAGCCAGAATGTGACTGGCGGTATGGCGCAGCACCTTGCGCGCATCTGCGTCTGCAAAGGTCAGGATTTCCAGTTCATGATCGCCGCTGATAGGCTCGACCAGAGAAATGACCTTTCCGTCCAGACGGGCAGCCAGAGCAGTCTTTTTGAGATCCTGTGACAGCACACCTGCGATATCCAGCGCGTTCATGCCGTCCTCAAATACGCGGCTTTCGCCCTTGAGTTTGAGTTCCATGAGATTTTCCTCCCGAAATTTATATTTCAGCCTTCCGCTTTATGCACCGCTGAAATAATAAAAGCCCGCCCCTTCGAATCAACGAACAAAGGGACGAGCATAATAAACCCGCGGTTCCACCCTTAATTGACATTGTTCACGCATTTCAAAAATCATATTCAAAATGCAGACAAATGCCCCTCAAGCAGGCGATAACGAGCCCAACCGTTTCCGATCGGAAGCTGGTGCTCACGAGATCCTCACAAAACGCACTTTCAGCCGGTGACGCGTTCTCTCTGATGCCGGTGTTCTCGCAATTGGTCTTCGTCTTATCGGAATGACTGATTAAGTTCAGTATACGCCCGAAGCTGTTGTTCTGTCAAGCGGTTTCTTTTGGATAATCGCTCATTTAACGCAATGAAATTTTATTCTCCGATGATCAATATAATATCCTCGCCCTCATGCAGCCCGCTGAGCGTATAGTACGGGCGCAGGATGATTTCATTATGACCTTCTGGCAGCTTAATGTCCGCGGTATAACGATAAGTGTTCTCAGCAACATATCTGCCTTCATCGTAAACTTCTTCATGGCTTCCGTCCGGATATACCATATGATAGCACCAGATATAATCGACCTCTCCTTCGCCCACACTTACCGCTTTGTCGTCAGCTTCACTCCACTGTGCGGGACGAATCATATCAATCGTCAACTGGCTTCTAACCTTGCTGACACACATATCAACCTTTGCGGAATATACTTCGTTTTCAAAGGAGCCGTATACCATCATGACATCCTGCTCATTTCGCTTAATGACAAACGGAAATTCCAACTTCTCCAGCGTTTGTCCCGCTACCCATACACCATCCTTATCCGCACGCAGTACCCGTACTCTCTGACTGATGCCGAAGGTCACGGTCAAAGAATCCCTGTCCAGACAGCCTGCGGGAAGCTCGTCAAAATCCGTATAGCGCCAAACGGTTCTTTCATCCAGATTTCTATAATAATCGGGATTATAGCAGATATTATCGTTTACATCCTCTGCCACGCCAATGTAATCCGATTGTCCCGCATAATATATTACTGCGCCTGCTTCGCCGTTTTCCTGATACATATTTTCAAACGCTTGAATCTGCTCATCGGTCATTTCGCAGGAAATGTAAGGAGGAATCAATTCACTCACAATCGGCGTATCGAGTGGTCGGGGGCTGCTGCCTTCTTCGTATTTCGATGCACTGAAGGACGGATCATCAGGGCGCGTCCATGCCATCAATTCATGATCCAGTCCCACATATACCTGATTACTGCCCAGCATATACTTTGCACCGGTAATCAGCTGACTGCCGTCATAATATGCCTGACTGAGCTCCACCGAAACCTCACCGCTGTATTGGGTTTCTGCACGCTCCGTGCCCAGATCGCTATCGGCAAGCTCGTTCAGCTTGTCAAAATCAATCGGCATACTATCGCCCATCTCCTGCATCCATTCAAACACTCTCTGCACCGCGCCGCTTGCGAATGCCGCACCCGTCAGCGCCAGCACACCCACCAGTACCATCGCCAGCACCATTCTTGCGCTGCATCGCTTTGCATTCTTCTTTTTCATCATTTTTTTCATGCTCCTTTGCGTCTGCTGAATCAGCTCGGCGGAGGGAGCAATCCGTTCGTTCATTCTTCGGTATTCTTCCTTAAACACGTCTTTTCGCCTCCCTACCGCTTTTCGTCTGCATTTTCTCCTTGAGTGCTGTCCTTGCCCGTGTGAGTCGGGATCGGACGGTAGCAGGCTTATCTCCCAGCACCTGTGTGATCTGTTCCACGCTCATTTCCTCGTAGTAAAACAAGTGAATGTCGCGCCTGTACTTCACAGGCAGCGCATCAAGTGCCTCTGCCAGTTCTTCGTTCTCTTCAGATACTTCTTCTGCCGTCACTTTGTTCCACGCCTCATCCTCCATGAATACCATCCTGCGCCGCCATGCGGACAGCCACATACTTCGCGTGCAGTTGATCGTAACACGGACCAGCCATGCCTTCTTGTGTTCCTCGCTCTCAAATGCTTCTCTATGTTGTACCAGTCGAATGAATACCTCTTGAAAAATATCATCGGCATCCTGTCGGTTTCTTACTTGAGCATAGGCGAGCTTGTACACCATATCGGCATATTTTTCAATCATCTCCGCTGCCTGATCGTCCGCGCGCAACGATCGGTCAAACATATGCTCTCGCCTCCTTTCACTTATAATACTTTCCAATTGCCCCAAAAGCTGCACTTGATGAAAAATTTTTCTGTTTTTTCGGGCATACTATATTCGAAAATCGTATTCCATACAACGCAGGTCATATCCTGCCTGAAAGGAGTTGTTCTCATGCCCAAGTTTCCCCAATCGGATAAATACGACAAATCGCACACCGATCTGCACGAAAACCCTTATGAGGATTTTCTCGACCCCGAGCGCCCGGTATCCGTTACCGACATGACCGGACTGATCCCCGCTGCCGTAGACAACGACACACAGGCGGATTCCTATGAGCATCTCTACCCCAACCACCGCCAAAAGCCCATCGACGAAAAAGGCAAATACTGATCTTTCCCCATAAGAATCTCTCAGGCTCCTCTTCTGCAGAAGAGCCTGAGTTGTTATTTCGACAAGATATCGCCCTTTTTGTGTCACATATACGGAACATTCTGTCTTATCATGCGTCCAATATAAATATGTCGTGTTTCATTAAATTCCTTTTTATTCCTGTTTTTCCATAATTATACGCGGTTAAAATTGCAAAGTATATCGAATCAAGCATATATTCACGATATATCCGCTTGATTTTGACACACTTTTGTAATACAATAGTTCATAGAAACTTGGAGGTGAAATCATGTCCGATACAAAAGGCTGCCGCCTGAGAAGACATCTTGCCGCAATGCTGTGTGCATTGATGCTGTTTCTGTCCTTCTCAAGCGCACAAGCTGCGGTGATCGAATATACGGTAACCGCCAGCAAAGTAAACCTGCGCAAAGAAGCGAATACCACTTCAAAGATCGTTGCGGTCATTCGCATGGGTGAAACACTGACTCTGCTCTCCACCGATGAAAGCGGATGGCTTCTGGTCAATTCCGAAAGCGGCACTCAGGGCTATCTCTCCCCCGATTATGCCTGCCTGACCGGCATCACGGGCGAAGGTGCAACTGCACTCGTACTGGCTGAAAAGCTCAACATCCGCGCCACTCCCTCAACAAACGGAAAAATACTCGCGGTTGTGCGCAAAGGCAGCGAGCTTCAGGTAAGTGCCCTGACCGACGGCTGGCTCAAGGTGACATACGGAAGCAATACCGGCTATGTAAGTCCCGAATATGTTTCCCTCGATCCCGGCGTCAGCTCCGCAGCCACCGCAGTACCCACTGTCGCACCTACCGCAGTGCCCACTGTCATACCCACCGCAGTGCCTACCACTGCCATCACCGGCACGATCTCCAAGGGGGACAAGGGCGATGCAGTTACTGAAATTCAGAAATTGCTGATCTCTCTGGGCTACCTCTCCGGCAGCGCAGACGGAATCTTCGGCTCAGGCACCGAAACCGCAGTAAAAGCTTTCCAGCGCGCAAAAGGGCTGACCGTTGACGGCAAGGTGGGCTCTTCCACTCTCGCCGCGCTCAGATCGGCATCCGCAACGCCTACGCCCACCCCCACTCCGACACCGACGCCTACACCTACTCCAACACCTACTCCAACACCCACTCCGACTCCTACTGCCACCTTCACCGGAGTGCTCAAGAAGGGGGACCGCGGCGATGCGGTCAAAGAGATTCAGGAAAAGTTGATTGCTCTGGGCTACCTGAGCGGCACGGCAGACGGCATCTTCGGCTCCAACACACAGGACGCAGTCAAGGTTTTTCAGAGAAACGAAGGCATCGATGATGACGGCATAGTCGGTGCAGCGACCTACTCCGCACTCGTCACCGCAGGCGGCGTTCCCGCCAATCCCAGTCAAAACGAAAGCACCACTCCCGTCGTTTCACAGCTGCTCAAATACGGTTCTACCGGCACCGCTGTCAAAGAGCTGCAGGAAAAGCTGATCAATCTGGGCTATCTGACCGGCACAGCAGACGGAGTCTACGGTGCCGACACCCGCGATGCGGTCAAAGCATTCCAGCGCGCTCAGAACCTGACCGTTGACGGCATAGCAGGCACATCTACCCTGTCTGCCCTGTCCACTGCCGCAGGCACCAGCACCTCTAACCCCACCGGTGTCACTCTGCTTAAATACGGCGACAGCGGCGACGCAGTCAAGATCCTGCAGACCCGACTTAAAGAACTGGGGTATTTCTCCGGCACCATCGGCGGCAACTTCGGCACGCTGACCCGTGAAGCGGTCGTCTCCTTCCAGATCGCTGCAGGACTCACCAGCGACGGTATGGCGGGCGAAGAAACGCTCATTGCCCTCTTCGCCAAAGATGCCCCTACGCGCGAGGACACCTCCCTGCGCATAGGCGACAGCGGTGACGGCGTAATCGACCTGCAAAACCGACTTAAAGAACTGGGCTATCTGACCGGTACTGTAGACGGAAAGTTCGGCAGCGGCACGCAGAGCGCAGTAATGGCATTCCAGACTGCAGCCGGTCTTACTCCCGACGGCATTGCCGGAACCGCCACACTCGATGCGCTCTATGCCGACGACGCACCGACGGCTCCCTCTACCTCCGATCAGGATGACACCGTTTCCCCCATCGCAGAAAAGATCATCGCCACCGCCAAGAAGTATCTGGGCTGTAAATACGTCTACGCTTGTGAGGATCCGCCCTACTTCGACTGCTCGGGTCTGACACAGTATGTATTCAAGCAGTACGGCTACTCACTGCTGCGTACCGCACAACAGCAGGGCTACAACGACACATATCAAAAGCTGACCATCAGCCAGCTCAAGATGGGTGATCTGGTGTTCTTCAACACCAACCTGACCGACGCAGATATGTGCGACCACACCGGCATCTACATCGGCAACGGTGATTTCATCCATGCCAGCTCCTCTGCCGGAAAGGTAATCATCAGCAATCTAAACAGCGGCTACTACTATCAGCGCTTCTCTTGGGGACGCCGCATCCTCGACCAGTAAAGCATCTACAAAAAATGGGAGCCGTTGCATGACGGTTCCCATTTTTTATAGACTCTTATGAGGGAATTTGGTATAATAAAAGAGCATACAACCCCATTCTTCCGAAAAAAAGGAGCGTGTTTCCAATGGCAAAATTCACCATGCAGCAGATGACCGGCGTCATCCCTGCAATGATTACCCTGTTTGACGAAAACGAAAATGTCGATGTACAGCGCACGCGCAACATGGTAGAATTCCTGATCGGACGCGGCGTAGACGGTTTGTATCTGACCGGCAGTACCGGCGAAGGATTTTTGATGGACCATGACGAGCGCAAGCTGGTGGTTGAAACGGTAGTCGATCAGGTCGCCGGACGCATCCCCGTCATCGTTCATGTGGGCGACATCGGCACGAAGAAATCCATCGCGCTGGCAAAGCACGCCGAAGCCGCCGGTGCGGATGCAATTTCCTCCGTACCTCCCTTCTATTGGAAATTCTCCAACGAGGACATCTACAATTACTACAAGGATCTCGCCGCCTCCACCTCTCTCCCACTGGTAGTCTACAGCGTACCGCTGGCAGGCTCTCTGGGCGTTGATCTAATCATGAAACTTGCCGAGCTGCCCAACGTACAGGGACTCAAGTTCACCGGCAAAGATCACGACCAGCTCGCCTTCCTCAAGGCAAATCTGAGCGAGGACTTCATCATCTACTCCGGCTGCGATGAAATGGCTCTTTCCGGTCTGGCTGTAGGAGCCGACGGCATCATCGGCTCGTTCTACAATGTAATGCCCGAGCTGTTCACCGCCATCTATCAGGCTGTAAAGAGCAGCGACCTCAAGCGTGGTCTGCGCCTGCAGCGCATCGGCACCGAGATCATCCTCGAGTGCATCAAATACGATTACCTTGCCCTCATGCGCAACATGATCTTCTGGCAGGGCGTGGATGCCGGCTTCTCTCGCCGTCCGTTCCGCAATTATACCGACGAAGAGCTGAGCGATCTCAAGCAGAAGCTGCTCGCCATCCGTGATAGATATCAAGTCACGAATGAAGAAGTCTGCTTCTATGCAGGTTTAAGGTGATCCTCTCTGACCTTCTTCATTTCCTGTGCAAAAACCGCATCCTGCCGAATCGACAGGATGCGGTTTTTATATTGCCT
>CAZYQB010000112.1:0-6959 GCA_964649595.1 uncultured Oscillospiraceae bacterium
GTAGGCGGTGGAGCTTTATTTTCTTATGCAAGTTTTATGGTTACGCCGCTGTATGAATCCAGTGTGCTGATGTATGTAAATAACAGTTCGTTTTCGGTTGGGTCCACGAGCTTTAGTGTTTCAGCCTCGGAAATTTCGGCAGCAAAAAGCTTGGTAGATACATATATTGTTATCCTCAATACCAGATCGACTTTGAATGATGTCATTTCACAGGGCGAATTGGATTGTTCATATGAAGAAATACTCGGAATGATTCGTGCTGAATCAGTAAACGACACAGAAGTATTTTCGATAACGGTTACAAATTCGGATCCGTATGAAGCAGAACACATCGCCAATACGATCGCGAAGGTTCTGCCGAATAAGATCGCAGATGTAGTTGAGGGAAGCTCTGTTCGAATTGTAGATTATGCGGTAGTTCCTTCAACGAAGGTATCTCCCAGTATTCAAAAGTATACAATGCTCGGTTTGATTGGCGGTCTCTTGTTGAGCTGCGCGATTATTGCGGTTATAGAGATTATGGACGATCAGATCAAATCGGAAAACTACTTGCTTGAGACTTATGAAAATATTCCGTTGTTGACGGTGGTTCCCGACTTGCTGGGGGAGAAGAAGGGCAGTGGCTATTACTATTATAGACATTCTGACTACTACAAACACAGCGATGCGAGCGCAAGAAACGGAAAATCCACGCAGAGATCCGTGCAGAGAAAGGAGAAAAAGTAAACGTGGCTGACAATAACAATATCAACAGTGACGTGCAGAAAAGGAAACCAGTTCTGCCGGATTCTCAGGAAATGTTTGGCAGCAAGATGAGTTTTGCAGCAAAGGAAGCTTATAAGCTGCTGCGAACCAATCTGATGTTTGCACTGTCGGATACTGTGGAGGATCGAGGATATATCATCGGTATGACCAGTGCCCTTAGAGGTGAGGGAAAAAGTACAACGGCCATCAATCTTGCAAGTGTGTTGGCAGAACAGGGCAAGCGAGTAGTGCTGGTCGAAGGTGATATGCGACTGCCGTCTCTTCGCAAAAAGCTCAGGATCCGCAATAAGATCGGACTTTCAAATGTTTTGGTTGCTCAAGAAGATCCGAGAGAGTATGTGCAGCAGTGTGAAGTCAGCCGAGTGGAGGATCAGGTCGTTTCCTTTGATCTGCTGGTAGCCGGTGAGATCCCTCCGAATCCGTCTGAGCTGCTGGGTTCCAGACGGATGGAGGAAGTACTCAATCTGCTTGCAAGAGAGTATGACTTTGTGTTGTTGGACCTTCCGCCCATTACGGCAGTAACGGATGCTCTGGTGGCGACCAAGGTGGTAGATGGCGTAGTATTGGTTGTTAGAAATGAGTATTCCGACACCAACAGCCTGAATGAGGCGATTCGCCAGCTTCATCAGGTGGACGGAAAGATACTCGGCTTTGTATTTACCTGCGCGGATACTGCAAAGGGCGGCTATCGCCGAAAGAAATACAAGTATCGTTACTACAACAACTATTATGAATACAGGTAAAGTATGCTATGCTGGATATACATACGCACATTCTCCCGGCTGTTGATGATGGAAGCAAGAGCGTTCAGCAGAGCATAGAGATGCTGCTTCGAGAGACGGAAGAAGGTATTGATAAGGTAGTATTCACGCCTCATTTTTATGCAGAGAGAGAATCGCCGGATTGTTTTGTGAAGCGAAGAAACGCAGCGTATCAAATGCTGGAAAATGAATTATCTCAAAAAGAGATCTCGATCCAAAAGTATTTGGGGGCAGAAGTTGCATACTTCAGCGGCATGAGCCGGGCAGAACAGGTAGATATGCTTTGTATAGAAGGTACACGGGCTTTGATGATCGAAATGCCGTTTTGCAGATGGGGACGCAATGTGATGGAAGAAATTTTCTTCTTGAGAGAATACAGAGGGATCCGACCGATCATTGCACATATAGAACGCTATATGCGCTATCAGCCGATGGGTATGATACAGCGCTTATGCGAAAGCGGGATCTGGATCCAGACGAATGCCTCATTCTTCCTGAATTGGAAGACAGCTCACTTAGCGATGCATATGCTGAAAAAAGAGCAGATTCATTTTATTGGCTCTGATTGTCATAACATGGAGAAAAGAGCGCCGAACATGGAAGCTGCATTATCTCAGATCGGCAGCAGATTAGGAAGTGCTGCAATGGATTATCTGGAATATATGGAGCAGGAGCTCCTGGAGGATGAGTGATGTGACGAAGATCAGACTGTGGAGTGTGTGCTTGTTGGTGTGGATCGTGGGCAGTCTCAGTTGGGGATTGGCAGAGAGCGAGCAGAGAACTTCATATGATGCATTGTGTGACGAAGCATCGTTGGATCGAGACAATATCGCCGCATGGATAGAGATCGTAAATGAAGAATTCTGCCTGCCGATTATGCAGCATCCTCGGGATGACAGCTACTATTCAACGCATGATGTTGATGGCGAAGAATCTGTATGGGGCGCGTTATATACTCAGGCAGCATACAACAGCAAGGACTTTTCCGATCCGGTAACGATCGTTTACGGAAGCAGCAAATTGACCGGTGCGCCGTTTAGGGATCTGCAGGAGTTGTATTCGGGACAGTTTGAGGACTGCCGGAAAATACTGCTGCACCTGCCGGAAGAAACACGGCAGTATGAAGTGTTCGCTGCGGTTCCGTATTCATCGATTCATATACTGCATTATTACAATTTTGCATCGGAACAAAGGTTTGAGAGTTTCTTTAACGCGGTGTATTCGACGCGGCTGCTGGGAATGCACTTGGTGGAGGATAGCAGACCTGAGTTTGGAGATAAGGTATTGATTCTCTCTACAGGTTTGAGAGGAGATAATATGCAGCGGTATCTGGTTATGGCGAAGCTTGTAGCGGATGAGCAGTAAGTAGGGGAAACTATTTTTAGAAAGGGATGGGGACTCATGATGAAGAAGTTGGCTGCATTGGTAATGGTCGTGTGCATGATGTTCGGTACTGTAGTGCTGGGCAATGCGGAAGAGCGTGTCTTGCTGCAGGACAGACAGGCACCCAAGATCGTTACCACCACGAATGAAGCAAATGAGACGATCGTTGCCAATATTTGCGACGCACAGGGCAATGTGATCGCTCAGGTCAAGGATGACGGCAGCGTAATGCTGACGGACGTAAATCAGCGTAAGAAGCTGGAAAATGAGGTTGTCGTCAAGCGTCTGACCGATACCTATCTGGGCGTTATGGATGGCGTTCATCACAGCGACGTTACTTGCCGCCTGCATGAGCATGAAGTAAAGGTCGATATCAATGCTGTTCTTGCAAGCCTGAATCATGAGATGAACGCTCATGATCTGGTAATGTATGAGTTGTTCGATATCATGATCGCAGATGATGTTGCCGCAGAGTTGGTAGACGGCAACTACCTCGAACTGACGCTGGAAGTGGCAGAAGGACAGGGAATTCCGCTGATCATCATCTTCTCTGCGGACGGTGTTGAATGGCAGGTTATTCCCCACGAAGACGCAGGGGATAACTCGCAGTTCGTTTTGAAGCTGACTGAATCCGGTGCTGTCGCTCTGCTGTGTGACGGTACTGAAATGATGGGCATTGGCGAAGATGTTGAGGAAGTCATCACTGAGGTTCCCGGCGATGAAATCGTTACCGAGGTTCCCGGCGGCAACTTTACCCCCAGTGCTTCGGGCAAGCCTGCTCCTACAGTGGTTACTGTTACCACTACGGAAGGCGAAGTGTATGTTGGATACATCTACAGCAGTGTGGATGAGGACGTCAAGATTCCGGTGCCCAACAAAAATTACGTTATTACGACTGCTGTTTCCGAGCGTGGCTATACCATGGATATCCAGACTTACGAGCATCTTGAATGGGCATATGACAGCATTCTTGAAGCAGCAGATGTCGGTGATCTGCCGGCAGACAACCATGAAGGCACTATCGCTTCCGATATCGATGCGGTTCTTGCCGGAATGAATCTTGATCTTACGCATGACGATCTGGTTGTAAAGGATCTGTTTGAAGTAACTGCCTATGGCGACTATGTGCATTATCTCTATGATGATAACTACTACCTGCAGATCACCTTTGATGCAAAGATGAATCCCGGACAACATTTGGTAGTGATCCACAGCCCGGATTCTGAGCATTGGCATATCCACGATCCTAATGAAGTGGAAGTTAATGCAGACGGAACGGTAACGCTCAATATGTATGATCTGGGTGCGGTTGCGTTCTTGGTGGAAGCGACGGATGATGCAGCGGATTTGAATACTCAGGGTGCAGTACAGTCTCCCAACTAATGAAATAAAGTATAGGCGAGTGTGTGGGCAACGCCGAGGAAGATGCCGAAGAGCCCGGGGGCTCTTCTCATCATATGCATGATGAGAAGAGCCCGGGGGCTCTTCTCATCATATGCATGATGAGAAGAAAGTCTGTATTCGCTACAATGTACTGAAGTCGGTTGCCTATGCGGGCGAGACGATCTATCTATGCTTTTATTGCGAATGCGACCATTGAGCTTCTGAACGACGTGACCATTGCGGAAGATACGATCATTGTTTTCGCGAATGCCGAGAAGATCAAGGCGAAGGATAATATTTCTGGTCATTTCCGGTGAGAAAACGGGAATTGAAATAAACTGCGATTACGGTTGCGGTGCGATACAGAGAAGGGGATGCGTTGTATGACTAAAAGATATAAGAGAAGAAAGAACGGGGCAAAACCGACCAGAGTATATGCGTCGGCTGCGTTAGTCGTTCTGGTTCTTCTGCTTGGAGTCGTAGCAGCGCAGCTCATGGAATCCCGAATGGCTGTAGAGGTCAGGAATGCCGGAGAGCAGTTGACCTCTCACATAAATGAGGAGAGCACTGCGCAGGTCTTTATGAACGGTCAGTGGCACGAGAAGAGGAATGTTGAAACGCTGCTTGTGATGGGTATTGACAATTTCGGAACTGTTGCAAGCAGCGGATCCTATAACAACACGAATCAGGCGGACTTTTTGGTACTTTTTGTACATGATGTAGACAGCGGTGAGAATGCAGCGATTCATCTCAACCGCGATACGATGACAGATATTACGGTGCTGGGTGTAACTGGCGAAGCAGCAGGAACGCGCCGTGCACAGCTTGCGCTGGCGTATAACTATGGACGCGGCGAGAATGACAGCAGTCGAAATACGGCGAATGCGGTATCACGTTTGTTGTATGGAGTTGAAGTGGATCACTATATAACCGTGACGATGACAGCCGTGCCGATACTCAATGATTGGGTAGGCGGAGTTGCGGTTGAGGTTCTGGATGATTTCACTGACATAGATAATACGCTGGTGCTTGGAGAAGAAATAACGCTCAAGGGTGAGCAGGCGCTGACTTATGTAAGGATACGTTCGGGATTGGACGACAGTTCCAACCTGAATCGAATGAAGCGGCAGAGACAGTATGCATCTCAATGGATAAAAGCGGCACAGCCATATCTTAATAATGGAGAAGCTATAAAAGAACTCGTTGTACAGATGAGCGATTGTCATTATTCCGATTGTACGGTTGATGAATTGATCCACTTTGCTGAAATAATGAGCGCAGATTTAAATGTAGCAATACACGAGTTGGCTGGTGAGTCGCTGAAGGGTGAGATGTATATGGAATATTACGTTGATGATAATACGGTTCAACAATTGGTGTTGGAGCTGTTTTATAAACCGGTTTCATGAATTGAACGATAAAAGGCTGAACTATTTTAGGGTTGATAGAGATGTTTGGGAGAAAAATTCTTTTGCCGGATAGTAGTCAGCAAAAATGGTTTTGAAACTTACTTCGGTTAGGAATATGGTGCCATGAGTTATATACGTCTGCTTATTGCAATGTTAGCGAGCAAAGATGCTGGAACAATCGGGCTGACGTGGAGAGTACAGGATGGCACAGAAGAAATAAGTAAACGCAGTGACGAAATGCGTTGCATATAGGATATTACATCCGAGGAGGGTAAAACCTTTGGATAGAATAATGAGGTGCGATACGGATGGAAACCTGTGAGCTGCAGAAGGGTGAAGAAAAAAAGAAGGATCTGAAGAAGGTTGTGGCAATCCGCAGCATGATTGTTTTCCACTATGTTGTAATGGTAGCCTTGTTCTTGTGCTGCTGGATTGTATTTTATCGTATGCCTGCGGAGCAAGGAGAATACTTTGTTCATAATCGGACAATTTGTACTTCGTATATTCTTTTGTTGGCAGTGTTTAGCGGTATTTATGCTGGGTATAAGGTAGGCGCATATCGCGTTGGAGAGTTGATTCATGGACAGTTTTTTGCCAACCTCATGAGTTGGGGGATCACATATCTCCTTGCGTGTATTATGGCGCAGAGATTGCTCAATCCGTTGATGGGTCTTGCTTGTCTGGTGCTACAAGTGGGGATAGGAGTACCGTGGACAATATGGATGAATAAGGTGTATTATCGAATCCATAAATCGAAACGGACAGTCGTCTTTTACCGCAGCAAAAGTGATTTGCAGAAAATAAAGGAAATGGTAACATTCAAAGATAAATGGCAGATCGTAAAATATCTTCGATGTCTGGAACAGGGCAGCGTATGTGAGTCGGTCGAGAAAGAGATATCTGACGATTTTGAGGAGAGCATCGAAGGTGACATTCACGAAATCATGAAGGTCATCGATGAATATGAGGCGGTATTTGTTGCCGGTGTGAATGCTACCTTACGCAATGGCATCGTGAAACATTGTGTTGAGAAACAGAAGGATTGTTATTTCGTTCCGCATACAGGTGATGTGATGGTCGCCGGCGCGAAGCATATGAGATCATTTTCGGTACCGATCTTTCAAGTAAAAAGGTGTAGTCCCAGTCCGGAATTTCTGTTGTTTAAGCGTGCATTTGATGTGTGCGCATCGGGAATTGCGTTGCTCATCCTTTGGCCGGTGATGCTGATCACTGCGCTGATAATCAAGCTTTACGATCA
>CAZYQB010000113.1:0-6952 GCA_964649595.1 uncultured Oscillospiraceae bacterium
GGAACTGAACCTCGACGCCATCCATGACACCGTGCATGAAATGGCTCGCGACGAAGCCCGCCACGGCAAGGCATTCGAGGGTCTGCTCAAGCGCTACTTTGGCAAGTGATTTTTCGGCGCGGAGAGATGAAGTATGACAGCCTCCCGAAAAGTATCTGTCTTGTCAGTCGGAAAGCGGTTGGAAGGAACTCGTCAATCCATTTACGACGAGGATTCCGATTGGTAAAAATCTTCGCTTTAGTATAGGAAATGTTAGACGTCCGTTCTGGCGGAAGCCTAAGCGCAGATACCGCTGCGAAATCTGCGGCTATGAAGATCAGTATGATCTCTATGATCCGCCGCGCAGATGGTAAAAGCACATAAACATTCCGTTCAAATTCTCAGGGAGGCGCTCATGCCTCTCTGACTTCACACATAAGATGAAATCAGAGGTGAACAACATGGATCGCAAGGCAATGTTCAATATCACCTATGGTCTGTATATGCTGTCGGTAAGCGCTAACGGACACGACAATGCGTGCATCATCAATACTGCCGCGCAGGTCGCCAATGCCCCCGACCGCATCGCTATTTCGGTGATTCAGAAGAATCTGACGCACGATATGCTCAAGGAAACGGGCGTTTTCAACATTTCTGCTATCACTACCGATGCGCCGTTTGATTTGTTCAAGCGCTTCGGTATGCAGTCCGGACGCAATGCAGACAAGTTCGACGGTTTCGACAAGGTGGAACGCAGCGAAAATGGTTTGTATTATCTGACCGAGTACGCCAATATGTATCTGTCGGGCAAGGTAGTTGACAGCATGGATTTGGGCAGCCATACGCTGTTCATTGCCGAGTTGACCGCAGGCGAAGTGCTGTCCAAGGGCGCAGGCTGCACCTACGGCTATTATCAGAGCGACATCAAGCCCAAGCCCGCACCCGCCGTCAAGAAGGGCTGGGTATGCTCGGTGTGCGGCTATGTCTATGAAGGCGACGAGGTGCCGGATGATTTCATCTGCCCGCTGTGCAACCACGGCAAGGAAGCCTTCCGTCCGCTGGGCGCGGCACCTGAGAAGAAGGAAGAAGTGAAGGTCGAGGTCAAGATGGAGAACACTTCTTCTAAGAAGTGGGTATGCTCGGTGTGCGGCTATGTGCATGAAGGTGATAACCCGCCCGAGAAATGCCCGCTGTGCAAGGTTCCGGCATCCAAGTTTAATCTGATGGCAGGCGAGCGCACTTGGGCAGCCGAGCACGTTGTGGGCGTGGCGCAGGGCGCAGACGAGCGCATCATTGAGGGACTTCGCGAGAACTTTAGCGGCGAATGCTCCGAGGTTGGTATGTATCTGGCGATGTCCAGAGTCGCCCACCGCGAAGGCTATCCCGAAATCGGCGAATACTGGCAGAAGGCAGCTTATGAGGAAGCTGAGCACGCCGCAAAGTTTGCAGAGCTGCTCGGCGAAGTCGTAACCGACTCCACCAAGAAGAATCTTGAAATGCGCGTGGACGCAGAGTTCGGCGCAACCCACGGCAAGGTCGAGCTGGCAGAGCTGGCACGCGAGCTGGGTCTTGATGCCATCGCCGATACCGTCATGGAAATGGCGAAGGACGAGGCAAGACATGGTCGTGCGCTGGAGGGGATGCTTAAGAGGTATTTTGGATAAGAAAGTTTTATAGAGGGTATGAAAAAAGAGGCGAAGGTGTAAGGCATTACAGCTTCGCCTCAGTTACTATGTGCAATTAGTAGATTTTCAAGGAATACATTAAGAAAAGGGTGAGGTATTTATGACGTGGAAAGAAGAAATCATAAATGCTTTGGAACATTTAGGTGGAGAAGCACATCTTAGTGAAATTTATGAGTACATATCAGCACATACAGATCGAAAACTTTCTACAAAATGGAAAGCTACAGTTAGAGGAACTTTAGAGAGTGCATCTTCAGATTCGGCGCGATTTGAAGGAGATAAGGATCTCTTCTATTCTGCAGAGGGTTTAGGTTCGGGAGTTTGGGGACTTCGTAGTTTTGAACCTACCACAGAAACTATGGATATAACGCAGGATGATAGTGAGTTTGCAGAAGGAAGAGAAAAGTTAGCTATTCATGTTCAGCGTGAAAGAAATCATCAGGTGATTACTTTAGCGAAGCAGCGAAAATTGCAGAAGTGTGGTCGTCTGTACTGTGAGGTATGTGGTTTTGATTTTGAAAAAGTATATGGCGAGATTGGAAAAAACTTTATCGAGGCACATCACATTAAGCCCGTTTCACAGCTTATGCCGAACGAGAAAACGCGAGTGGAAGATATTGTTTTGCTGTGTTCCAACTGTCATAGCATGATACATCGAAAAAAACCGTGGCTTACAGTAGATCAGCTTTCCACATTGAGAACAGCAAAGTAATCTTATATCTGGTGGCAAAATAGTATTTGTGCTGCAGTTCATTCAATTCATTTTTTCCATATTTACCTTCCCCTCAAAATGTCGTATAATAAAAATTAAGGGAGATATACCGCCTGTTTTCAGACGGAATATGAGGGGGAGAAACTTTTGAAACTGCAGACGAAGCGCCTGTCTTATGACGAGGTCATGGCATTGCCGCGCCCAAAACGCGAAAATCCCATGAAGCCGAGTATGTTTTTCCGCACGCTGATCCGTGTGCTGTCCATTCCGACGCTGATGAAAACGCACTTTTCGTACACCGCCGAGCGCATGGAGCTGGCAAAAGACAAGCCCTGCTTGATTCTGATGAATCATTCGAGTTTCACAGACCTCAAAGTTGCTTACAAGATTTTCTATCCCAGACCCATGAACATCGTCGTTACCGACGACGGCGTGATCGGCAAGCCGTGGCTGATGCGCTGGATTGGCTCGGTGACATGAGCTATGCGCTCAATACACTTAAATCGAGCGTTCTGATGTTCCCCGAAGCCGGCTATACGCTCGACGGACGCACCACCGTGCTGCCCAAGCACTTGGGCGTGCTGCTCAAGCGCTTCAAGGTGCCGGTCGTGACCGTGACCACCTACGGCGCATTTGCACGCGATCCGCTGTACAACGGACTGCAGAAGCGCAAGGTGCACGTCAGCGCCGTTGTCAAGTGCATCCTCACGCCCGAGGAGATCGCCGAAAAGCCGCTTGCCGAGATCAACGCCATGATCGACGAGGTATTCTCCTTCGATCAGTTCAGGTGGCAGCAGGAAAAGAAGGTGAAAATCTCTGAGCCGTTCCGGGCGGACGGGCTGCACAGAGTACTGTATCACTGCCTGCACTGCGGCGTGAGGGGCGAGATGGAAGGCAAGGGCATCCATCTGACCTGCAATGCCTGCGGCAAGAAGTATGAACTGACCGAATACGGCGCGCTCAAGGCGGTGGAAGGCGAGAGCAAATTCACCCATGTTCCCGACTGGTTCGACTGGCAGCGTGCCGAGGTCAAAAAGGATATTGAGGCAGGTACCTACAAGCTTGATACCGAGGTCGATATCGCCATTCTCGTCAATCATGATGCGCTGTATATGGTCGGCTCGGGCAGACTGGTACACGATGAAAACGGTTTCGTGCTCGACGGCTGCGACGGAAAGCTCCACTATGAGCAGAAGCCGACCGCAAGCTATAGCCTGAACGTGGACTACTTCTGGTATGAGGTCGGCGACATGATCGGCATCGGCAATAATGATATACTCTATTACTGCTTCCCCAAGCAGAAGAACGTTGTCACCCGCGCCCGTCTGGCGGCGGAAGAGATGTTCAAGATGAAGAAACGGTAAAAAGGCATAAAAAGAAGGGGCTGTTGTGCAACAGTCCCTTCTTTGACAATCTGAGGCGTGGAGAGCGAATCTCCGCGCCTTTTGGCGTAGGTTACATCTTGAACAGCACGCCTATGATCGCGCCGACTGCGATGAATACGATGGGATGGATCTTGGAGAGCTTTTTGATTTGCGTGCAGGCAAGCAGCAGAGCAAACAGGGCGATGGCGATCCAGTTGAGCGAGCCGAGGAAGGTTTCGGCGGGTTTCAGGAGGGCGATCTTTAAAACTGCGAAGCCTGCGGCGGCGATCAGACCGGTGACGGCGGGCCGCATAAAGGCGAAGGCGTTGTTGATGTAGCTGTTGTTGCGATATTTGTCCAGTGCCTTGGCGATGATGACGATGACGATGAGTGAAGGCAGCACCAGAGAGAGGGTGGCGCAGATACCGCCCCAGATGCCGTAGCTGGAATAGCCGACATAGGTTGCCATGTTTACGCCGATCGGACCGGGCGTGGATTCGGCAACGGCGATCATGTTGGCAAGTTGTTCAGCGCTGAACCACTGATATTTCTGCTGCATCTGCGTAAGGAACGGCAGTGTTGCCAGTCCGCCGCCTACCGCGAACAGACCGGTCTTGAAAAATTCATAGCAGATCGTCAGGAATTCCATCATGCCTGCTGCACCTTCTTTCCGAAGATCAGGCTGAGCACGATGCAAGCGACAACCACATACACCGGCGAGAGGGAGAAGATCGCAACTGCCAGAAATGCACAGACCGCCAACGCAACGTGCCAGTATTTCTTGATGTTCTTTTGAGCCAGTTTGATGACGCTCGACGCAATCAGCGCGCAGACGGCAAC
The DNA here is from genome assembly GCA_964649595.1 of uncultured Oscillospiraceae bacterium. GTDB lineage: Bacteria > Bacillota > Clostridia > Christensenellales > Aristaeellaceae > RGIG2066. Next base: position 4,581 of record CAZYQB010000113.1, read on the forward strand.
GCGGATGCCGGCGAAGGCGTTCTGTACCCATACGATGTCCATAAAGTTTTCAAGCACCATGGCGATCACGGTGATGATGATGAGGGAAGGGCAGACTACGCCCAGCGTAGCGACGATAGCGCCGACGACGCCCTTTTGACGGTAGCCCACGAAGGTGGCGGTGTTGACGGCGATGATGCCGGGCGTACACTGTCCGATGGCGAAGTAGTCGAGCAGTTCCTCCGATGTGCTCCATCCGTGCTTGCCAACTACCTCACGTTCGAGCATCGGCAGCATGGCGTAGCCGCCGCCGAAGGTCAGTGCGCCGATCGTGAAAAAGGCGCGGAAAAGATCCCAAAGCAGTTTCATGAGAATCCTCCTTCAAGTTTGTGTCCGTTGTATGACATCTTCTTCCATTATAAACGCAATGCGCGTATGTTGCAAATGAAAGTTGTATAAAGAGCGTCTATTTGAGAATCTCTTTTACCTTGCGCGTCATCGCTTCTGCCAGACGCAGGTGATTTTCCTGATTGAGATGCAGCGCATCTTCTTTGGACGGCTCGGCGTAGAGCGAGGCATCCAGAAACTCACAGCGCATCAATCGGGCGTAGCGTGCAAATTCGGCGGCGAATTTTCTCGATTTTTCGGGAGCTTCTGTGCCGAATACGTCCGCAAAGTGGGTGTGCATGATCCAATCGCCGACTACCGGAGGTGCGACCAGTAGGATCTTGGGTGCTGCGCCCTCTGCGGTCATGGCATACTGCATAATCAGCCGGATCAGGCGCATATTGCCCTCGGCGATGGTGCGCGCATTCATGTTGAAGCGCATCTTCAGATCGTTCGTGCCCAGCATTAGTATCACCAGATCCAGCGGATTATGACTCATCAGGCAGGGCGGAAGATACATCACTCCGCTTTTGTAGCCGCCTTCTACCGGATCATCGAATACGGTGGTGCGTCCGCCGAAGCCTTCCTCGATCACGGTGTAGTTGTCGCCCAGCAGCTCGGCCATGCGCATAGGCCAGCGGGTATGTTCGTCGAAGCGTCCGCCGGTCGGGCGGCTGCCGAAGGTGTTTGAATCGCCGAAGCAGAGAATGCGCCTTTTCATGAAAATAGCCTTCTTTCGGGATGTTTTTTTATAAATGCCGCGCCTATTATACCATAAATCGAAATGGGGAGCAATATTGGGGAGAAGAAGCATTTCGGCGTTAAATCATTATGCCGCACTTTTCCCCATGTGGAAACTGTGGTATAATACAAACAATATGCCCAAATGCGTGGAGGAAAGAAATGCAGCATTATGTGACGTACTGCGCTCAGAAGCGCATGAGTGAATCGACCTTGAGGCAGTTTTTGGAAATTCTGGAAGAGGCGTTTCCGCCGCATGAACGCAGAGTAAGAGACGGACAGATCGCGCTGATGAACGATCCACGCTATCGGATATGGACGCTGCAGCGGGACGGAAAAATACTCGGCATGATGGCGGTATGGATGCTGGAGGGCATGATCTTTTTAGAGCATTTCGCGGTGGATGCGAGTTCGCGCTCAGGCGGCATCGGCGGCAGAATGCTCGATGATCTTCGACGGGAAGCTGCCGAAAACGGAAAGCAGCTCATTCTTGAGGTCGAAATGCCGATGGATGAGATGACGAAGCGGCGCGTGGCATTTTATCGGCGGCACGACATGATGCTCAATGAATATCTCTATCATCAGATGCCGCTGCGAGAAGGCGATGTGCCTGTCGAAATGCGTCTGATGAGCAGCTCGGTACTGAGTCAGACAGAATTCTATGCCCTTCAAAAAGAAATATACCGCAATGTGTACGGCATCGAAGAAGTATGAGTATATGTTTCCGGAAATGACCATCAAAAATAAACTGTGGGAGTGATACTTACGAAATCGTTTGAATTTGAACTTTTGCACGTCTGCAAGCAGACCGGCGCGCGCCGCGGTCGCCTGCATACCCCTCATGGCGTGATCGAAACGCCCATTTTCATGCCTGTCGGCACGCAGGCGACGGTAAAGACCATGTCGCCGCATGAACTCAAAGAGATCGGTTCTCAGATCATACTGTCCAATACCTATCATCTGCATCTGCGTCCCGGCGAGGATCTGGTGGCGGAGGCAGGCGGTCTGCACGGTTTTATGAACTGGGATAAACCCATCCTGACCGACAGCGGCGGATTCCAGGTATTCTCGCTGGCAGGACTGCGCAAGCTCAAGGAGGAGGGCGTTGAATTTCGTTCCCATCTGGACGGCAGCAAGCATTTTTTCTCGCCCGAAACCTCCATCGGTATTCAGGAGAAGCTGGGTGCGGATATCATCATGCAGTTTGACGAGTGCTCCCCGTGGCCTTGCGATTATGACCGCGCCAAGAGCGCAATGCATCGCAC
>CAZYQB010000114.1:0-6914 GCA_964649595.1 uncultured Oscillospiraceae bacterium
CACTTGGCTCTCTGTTTTTCTATTCACTTGTTACCCTTCTATTGTACCGCAACACCTTTGAAACAAGCCGCCTTAAAGACCTGCTTGACCTTCCTGTTCATGCAGAGTATAATTAAGGAAAATAATTTCCCTCAATCAGGAGGTGATTCCTTTGCCCAGACCGCGCAAATTAAGAAGAATATGCCGCCTCCCTCAGCATACCAGCTTTGGGCCGCTGGACTGCGCCTGCTCCGACTCCGCCGCAGATCAGCGGCTTTCCATGACCCTCGACGAGTATGAATCCATTCGCCTGATCGATCTGGAAGCCCTTTCCCAAGAACAGTGCGCCGAGCAGATGCACGTCGCACGAACCACCGTTCAGATGATCTATACCTCAGCGCGCCGCAAGCTGGCGCAATCGCTCATCTGCGGTGCACCGCTGTCTATCGGCGGCGGTGAATACTGCCTGTGCGAAGGTCGCTCTGCCTGCTGCAGATGCAGCATCTGTTGGAAACACGCCGAGAGCAACGAATAATTCCTGCTTTTCACAAAACACGCGCCGGACGAATGCCCTTGCTTCATTCGTCCGGCGCATTTTGGGATATATTGCTTCCAATCGCTTATATTACGGCTGCTGCTTGATCTCAGCAGCGAGGATCTCTTCCTTGTGTTCAAGCAGCTCATTGCCAAAGAGTGCTGCCTCCAGCTTGTCTACGCCCACGCGGTCGATCGCCTTGCCCAAGCGCTCCTTCTGATAGGCGTTGTCTTTGAACCAAAGCATCGTCTTTTCCATGATGGGCAGGATCTCCTCTTCCTTGACCAGTCGGGAAAGCTTGGTGCCCATGCGAGTGGTCTTGCCCCACGTTCCACCGACATAGATCTGATACTGGACCTCTATTTCCGGTGCAAATGCCTTGAACGGACACTTTCCGGTACACACGCCGCAGGTCTTGCACTTGGTCTCATCGATGACGGGCTTGCCGTCTGCACCGCGGCTGACCGCTTTGGAGGGACAGCTTACCTCGATCTGGCAGACCTTGCACGCGCGGCACTTGTTCGCATCATAAACCGGCACGCGATGCCCTTCCACACCGAAATCGTTCAAACTGGGCTTCATGCAGCTGTTCGGACAGCCGCCTACGCCGATCTTGAACTTGTGCGGAAACTTCACATGACCCCAGCCCAGATAGTATTCGCGATGGATCTTCTGAGCCAGCGCCTGAGTATCAAAGTTGCCGTAAATGCAGGTAGAACCCTTACACGCAGTTACCGGACGGATCTTTGCACCGGTGCCGCCGAAATCAAGGCCGGTCTTTTCCTGAATGAAAGTACGCGCTTCATCAATTTTTTCATAAGGAATACCGCTGATCTCCGCTGCCTGACGGCTGGTAAACGCCACCTTGCCATTGCCGTAAATGCGGGCACATTCAGCAACCGCCGCAAGCTGCTCGGCAGTAAATACACTGCCCTCGGGAACTACGCGACCGTTAAACAGGTCGGTGCCGCGATTGCGCAGAAAGCCCAGTGCCTTCACGCGAGTTACGTTCTCTTTGGAAACTGCCATATATATCTCTCCCTTCGGATTTATGACATATTCCAATTATACACGATTCTTCACAAGCTGTACAGATGCCCGTATCTGCAAATTTGCTTTCAGATCTCTTCGCGATATTATTTTCATGAGGATACAAAAATCCCTCCGATCACGTCCCACTGTGACCGGAGGGAAAAGGGAGGTCTTTCCCGATGCTCGGGCATATTTACTGATCGCTCAAAATGCGATCCGTGCGTCAGTCAAAATCATACGTCAGCGTGATATTTGCCGAAACGCTCAACATTCCTGCCTGAAGCTGCGTGCTGGCAGAGCCTTCCGCAACCGCCGTGTCCGCCATGGTATAGATACTGTTGCTGGTGCTCTTATATGCAGAGACGCTGTTCTCGATGATCGAGGAAGGCAGTGTCGGCAGCTTGATCCCTGCAGCGGCGGCAATTACCTTCGCCTTGCGCATACCGTCCTGAACAGCAAGTGTCAGCGCCTGATCGCGTGCATCGCGCTGATCGGAGGACATGAAATCCAAACCGCTGAGTTCATTTGCGCCTGCCTTCATGGCAGCATCGATCACCTGACCTGCCTTATCGAGATCGCGCACACATATGCTGAGCATCACGACCGCGTTATAGCCGATCTTTTGAGACTTTCCAAGTATCGAACTATACTCATACTGCTCGTCAATGCGATACTGCGTAGTGGCGATATCCTCCTCGGGAATCTCCATCGCGGAGGTCAGCGTCTCCACCACCTGATTGATGATGACATTGGCTTCCTGCTGTGCGGCAAGCACATCCTCATTGAAGGAAGTCACGCCCAGATAAATCAGCACCATATCCGGCTGAATCTGTACGGTTGCCGTTCCGCTTACCGTGATCTGCTCATCCGCCAGCGCCGCACCGCCCATCATAGCGCACATCGTCAATACCACAAGCAACAAACTGATCTTTTTAAGCATATGTCCCTCTCCCTTCACTGTGTCGTTGAGTACATCGGTGCATTTCTGTTTCGGTACATTGTATTCCCGACGCAATTTGTTTATACCGATTTTATCGACTCTTTTATCGATTCTTTTTGCGCATGATCGCCCAAATCACAATGCCTGCAAGCACCGCCGCCGGCACCCATACCACCAGTCTGGGCAGCGTGGAGACCAGCACCACCACTGCGTCCTGCAAAAAATCGCCCAGCCATGTCATCGATTCGGAAAATCCTGCCTTGATCCTCTCGCCTATCGATGCCTCAGCGGTAAGCGTCTGCTCGAACACCTCTTTCAGCGTAACGGAAACGGTGGAGTAGCTCTGCTGGCTCTGCCATCTGCGAAGGTCGCCTTCGATGCGTTCCATTTCGGAAATGACCTCAGTAAATTGCGCATCGATGGCGATCAGCTCCTGCACATCCTTTGCAGTATTCATCATTTCGGTGAGCTTATCCTTTTGAGCCTGTAGTGCCTTGAGCCGCGACTGGTTATCCATATACCGTCCGGTCACATCCTCCGCCTTTTCGCGGATCATAACGGTGGTCGCAAGCTGATCCATCTCCATCAGGAAGTCGTCCAGTCGGTCACTGGGCACACGAATGACCATGCTGCTTACCCGACCGGTCTGCTCATCCTCAGCGATGATCTCGCTCTTCTCCTCATAATATGCGTCATATTCGATGATAAGATCGCCCAGCCACTGCACATCCCGATCATATTCCATGGAGTGAATACTTCTCTCAGCGGAACGAAGCACCACCGGCTCGATTTTTGCAACTGCATCGCCTGTGACCGTATCCGAAGTAACCACTGCACCTTTTTCATCATTTTCAGCAGTCGTCCCCTGAAGAGACGTATCTTCCGCCTGACTGTTCTGCCCATTCTGCGCGCCATTGGTGTTTGAGGAACCGTCCGAGCGAAGATATGTGCTCGCCAACGGCATATATCCGCTGTCCGAGATATCTGCTCCGCGCCCGTTATAACTCTCTGCGCCGTAGCTCTCCGTTTGTACATTTTGTACATTCAAGCTGTACGCGCCGATGTCATCCTCGTTTTTTGAAGAAACGGGAGCATTCTCACCCATGCGCATACCATAGGTTCCCGCGATCAACACCACCAGCGCTGCGGCGATGCTGCCTGCAGAGCGCATCCATCGATTCAGACGAATGATGCCGCCTGCATTCTTTTTGCTGTCCTTTTCCGCGCGTTCATTCTGTGCGGCAGCCTCGGCACGAATCGCCTTGCGCCATGCTGCCTGTGCCTCAAGCGGCGCAATCACCTGCGCATCCTGCTGCGCAATTTCCTTGAGCAATTCATCAAGCAGCGCATCCTGCTCCATAAACGCTCCACATTCTTCGCCCGTTATCTGCTCACGGGCATCGTTCATGTTCATATCTGTCACGTTCTTTTCTGTTATATTGCAGTTTGTGTTCTGATCTGAAATATCATTTAAAACATCATCCGTTGAAACATCATCCGTGTCCGGATGCCGCCGAAAAATATCTTTTCTTGCATCCGCAGCATCAGTTCTGTTATCCGTCATGTTCTCCGCCCTCCTTTCACTTATTTAGACCGGACGCCGTCCGAAAAGTTCCCCCTGCTCAGAGAGCACTGCACGCAGTTTTTCTCGTCCGCGGCTGATTCTTGATTTGATCGTGCCCACGTTTGCATCCAGCGTTCGCGCGATCTCATCATAGCTGCAGCCCTGAATATCTCTAAGCACGATCGCCGCACGCATATCCTCCGGCAACTGTGCGATAGCCCGTTCAAGCATACGCCGCTGCTCGGTGCGCAAAGCACTCTGCTCAGGTGTATCTCCATTGTCGCTGGGCGCAAAACCGTTTTCAAGCAGCGCATCGAGCGATGTGGATGCCCTTGATTTTCTGCGCCTGATCTCATCTAAGCAGCTGTTCATGGTAATTCTGTAGACCCATGTGGAAAAAGAGGATTGTCCTTTAAAGCCGGAAAGTGCGCGATATACGCGGATCATCGCCTCCTGCAGACAGTCCTGTGCATCCTCGCGGTTGCCGCACATTCTAAGTGCCACCGCATACATTTTATGTTCATGTGCACTCATCAGCACTTCAAAAGCATATGAGTCTCCGCGTCCGGCCCGGTCTATCAGCTCGCGTTCGTCCCATCCAGTTTGCACGCCGGTCACCTCCATATATTCTGACGCAAAGCATATTATTAAGACGCTCTGCCGCCTGTTTCAGTTGCCGTTTTGATCCGTTTTTTAGGAATTTTACCCAGTCTTATATCTATAATGCGTTTTTAAAGAGGCGCTCATCTGCGCTTATCTTTCATTTTCCGCACTGCGGACATTCCATATCCCTTTGCCGACTTCCTTCCCGCCGCAGCACGATATATTCATGTCTCTGAGTTAAATTTTGATGCCAAAATCAATAAATCGCCCCTTCCAAATATCGCCCATATCTGATATAATATATCTGTCGCTAAGCGGCACATATTATTTAATAGGGGGAAGATCCTCATGAAAAAGCTGCTTTCTCTGGTTCTGGCTCTGTGCATGATGCTCTGCATGGCTTCCTTCGCCATGGCAGAAACCACCACCGACACCTACGAGCTCGCGTTGGTCACCGACATCGGCACCATCGACGACAAGTCCTTCAACCAGGGCTCCTGGGAAGGTCTGGCTCAGTACGCCACCGAGAATAACATCACCCACAAGTACTATCAGCCCGCCGAAAAGAGCACCGATGCTTACCTCGACGCCATCGCTCTGGCAGTTGCCGGCGGCGCCAAGGTCATCGTAACGCCCGGCTTCCTGTTCGAGGAGCCCATCTATCTGGCTCAGGATATGTATCCCGAGATCAGCTTCATCCTGATCGACGGCGAGCCGCACTCCGCTGACTACTCTGAGTACCGCACCGAAGTCAATGTTGCTCCCATCCTGTATGCCGAGCAGCAGGCAGGCTATCTGGCAGGCTACGCCGCCGTTAAGGAAGGCTACACCAAGCTGGGCTTCATGGGCGGTATGGCTGTTCCCGCCGTTATCCGCTACGGCTACGGTTTCGTTCAGGGCGCTGAAGACGCTGCCAAGGAAATGAACGTCACTGAGATCACCATGAACTACCACTACACCGGCGGCTTCGATGCTACTCCCGAAGCTCAGGCTATGGCAGCCTCCTGGTACAACGACGGCATCGAGATCATCTTCGCCTGCGGCGGCGCTGTCGGCAACTCCGTCATGGCGGCTGCCGAAGCTACCGAGACCAGCAAGGTCATCGGCGTTGACGTTGACCAGAGCATCGAGTCCGAAACCGTTGTTATCTCCGCTATGAAGGGTCTGGCTGCTTCCGTATACCAGACTGTTGCCGCTTACTATGAGGGCACCTTCCCCGGCGGCGTGACCACCGTTAAGGATGCTTCCAACGAGGGCGTTGCTCTGCCCATGGAAACCAGCAAGCTGGTCAACTTCACTCAGGAAGATTACGATGCACTGTATGCTCAGCTCGTCGCCACCGAAACCGTGACCGTTGACGGCGAAGACGTGACCGTGCCCGTAATCGCGATCCCCGACAACACCACCGCTGAAACCGCCGATCAGCTGACCCTCGAAATCGTGAAGGTCGCCATCTTCTAAGATTCGAGCCATACCGTACTGTTCCAATTTCGGGCAGGCAGAATTCGCTTCTGCCTGCCCATTTTGAAAGGTTGTGCATCCATGAATTACGTCATTGAGATGCTGAATATCGTCAAGGAGTTTCCGGGCATCCGCGCCAACGACGATATCACGCTTCAGCTCAGACGCGGTGAGATTCACGCGCTGCTCGGAGAAAACGGCGCAGGCAAGTCTACGCTGATGAGCATCCTCTTCGGTCTCTATCAGTGCGACAGCGGCACCATCAAGAAGGATGGAAAGGTCGTTTCCATTAACAATCCCAACGACGCAAATGCACTGGGCATCGGCATGGTACATCAGCATTTCAAGCTGGTCCACAACTTCACCGTGCTTGAAAATATCATCCTGGGTATCGAAACAGTGCGCGGCGGTATGCTGCGCATGGATGAAGCCCGCAAAAAGGTAATGGCGCTGTCCGAAAAGTATCACCTCAAGGTGGACCCCGATGCGAAGATCGAGGATATCACCGTCGGTATGCAGCAGCGCGTCGAGATCCTCAAAATGCTCTACCGAAACAACGAGGTTCTGATCTTCGACGAGCCGACCGCTGTACTGACTCCTCAGGAAATCGACGAGCTGATGAAGATCATGAAAGGACTGCGCGAAGAGGGCAAGTCCATACTGTTCATCACCCACAAGCTCAACGAGATCAAGGCGGTTGCCGACCGCTGTACGGTGCTCAGAAAGGGCAAATACATCGGTACGGTGGATGTTTCTGCTACATCCAAGGAAGAGATGTCTGAGATGATGGTCGGACGCAA
>CAZYQB010000115.1:0-636 GCA_964649595.1 uncultured Oscillospiraceae bacterium
GCCAATTCCAGATGCGGATAGTCCTGCCCCAGCGAAACGCTGCCCCTCCTCCACTCCAGCGCCTGAAGCGTATAGCTGTTATAGGCAGATGGACCGGCAAAGGTGCCGCCCGTCTGCTGCCATACGATGAGACAGATCAGCCAAAATACCGACAAAAGCACGATGATCGGCAGTATTTTCCTTCTCATTATCCCCTTTGAGCTGTCGGCGCCTGCATAATTCATTCTCTTCACTCCTATCCGCCTGCAAGCCGGTCATTCGCCGGTTTCAGTTTCCGCTTCATCCGCCTGTTTTTCACCTGATGCACTCACTGCCGCATAGATATCTTCATACTCCGCAACGATATTTCCCTGAACATCTGCAAATATACGTCCATCGAGTTGATAGACCAATATATATCCATCGCCGAGCCACGAAATATATTCTCCCTCAAAGACGCACAGTTCTTCTCCCTTCTGACTGAGCACACCACAGCGGCGCGTTCCGGGGATCTCGTCCCAGAAGGACATCCCGTTGTCGTATTCCACCTGTGTGGCTTCATAGGTGATGAACATATAATACATTTCCTCGTCATCGATCCCTATCGGCACGATATCCTGATAGGGACCTGCAAGCAGCGTTCCATCCATCCCATAG
>CAZYQB010000115.1:646-5033 GCA_964649595.1 uncultured Oscillospiraceae bacterium
GATAGTTGTCGGCATTGCTTTCGGAGTCTTTTATAACGATCAGTTCATCCTTCATACCCGACCAGAGAGTCAGCGAGCTGCAGTTTTCCAGAGAAAATGCTTCTTCTCCATTTTCATCAATTACCGTCAATGTTCTATCTTTGATGATGCCCGCACGCTTTCCGGAGATCGGCAGCGCATACAGATCATTACCGGAATAAGAAGCGACAACTTCATAAGTTTCCGGATCGATCAGAATAATCGAATTTCCGCTGCCCGCTTCAAGCAGTGAATCGCCTTCCCGGATCAGATAATCATATTGCGGCTCAATCAGCCACTTTCCTGTCCGATCGATCAGACCCGTGCCTCTTGCGGTAGCTGCCTGTGCGCTGCCATTTTCAAAACCGCCCGTCCATTCAAATTTCGGCTCAATAACCCATTTCCCCTGTGCATCGATATAACCATATTTAAAATTTTCCGGCGACTTCGCTGCGATCAGATCTTCCTCATCCATTTCACCAAGCAGCGTCGTCCTGTTTCCCGAAGCGCTCTCGCTGCCGTCTGCCATGACTTTATAGATCATATCTGCCGAATCGTCATATGGACTGGTGCGCAGAGCAAGATAGCTTCCGTCGCCGCAGGATACCATATAGGTATACATCGGCTCAATCATCACATTCCCCTGCAGATCCATAACCCCCATACGTTCATTCTGCATGAACATGATCGCACCGTCTATATACTCAAGCATCATATAGCTGTGCGCGGTAAGCGGCTGAGCGTTTTCATCCAACAAAGCATACAACGCGCTCGCGCTGCCCGCCCCCTGCTCTGCTGCATAGCGTCTTACTCCCTGCGGCAGCCCATACAGTTCATACATCATGCCGTATGAGCCGCGCTGCGTGATGGCGTTTCCCTGCTCATCTACCAACATCGCGCCGTCATCTAATTCAATAATATAGCGTCCGTCAGTCTGGGCATATGCACCTGCTGCGCACAAAAGCAGCACGGCAACTGCCAGCAGAGCAATTGCTTTTCTCCACATAATATGCTCTCTCCTTCTTCAATTGGTTGAGGTAATCTTTCACCATTTTTTGACGACTCCACAAGATATAAGTTGCAATTAACAGAAAATATTCAGTAGGCGAATATCTTTACGTTCATGCGTAAACAAAACTCAGTTGTATTTCGTCCTTTGATGTGCTATAATAGTATTTGCTTGCAGGTATCGTCTTTCCATATTCAGGCACAGGAAGCGTCGTCTCCTCTGCCGCAGCGCCGGATCGAGAGTTTGTTTTTCTGAACAAATCGTTGTCTGAGCGCATGAATGCGGCACGGAAATGTCTCCCCCTGTGTCTTTGCGTACAATACGAAAAATTTTTGACCCAAAGAATTTTGGTATGGAATCTAAAATATGAAATAAGGATGGTTCATAAATCGCATGAAGCATACGCTCTCCAGCTATGTCGAGCCCACCGCCGAAAAGGTCGCTCGTGAAATGGGACTTTCTCTGGTGGACGTCGAACTGGTTAAGGAAAATACCGGTCGCTTCCTGCGCTTTTTCATTGATACCCCCAATGGGGTGGATCTGAACGCGCTGGAACGCTTTCACCGCCGCATCCTTCCGCTGATGGAAGATGTAGATTATGATTACATGGAGGTCGCCTCTCCCGGCGCCGACCGCCCCCTCAAAAAACCCGCCGATTTTGAACGCGCCGCCGGAAGCACTGTTGAGGTGCGCCTGTACAAGGCATTTGAAGGTGCAAAGAGCTTTACCGGCACGCTGGTCGGACTGATCGACGGCGAAGTCGTGATCAACATGGACGGACGCGAAATGCGTTTCCGCAAGCAGACTGTCTCCTTGGTCGCACCGGTGATCGAGCTGGATGAGGAAGCCATCGACATGGCACTCGACGGCGTTTTCGATGCCGATGATGAAGAAGCCGCCGACGCAGTTTCTGAGCTGGATGTCGAATAACATCTGCTTTCTTTAAATCCCCCGTTCCCTAATTGACAGATATAATAATATTTTGGAGGAAAGTCCGGAATGAAAGGTGCTTCGAGAGGTACCCCCAAAGGCGCTCAGAAGGGCGCAGCCGCTTCCGCACAGGCCAACGAATTCATGGAGGCAGTCAACATTCTTTGCCGCGAACGCCGAATCAACCCCGAAATGCTGTTTGGCGCCGTTGAAGCCGCACTGGTTGCCGCCTATAAGCGTCACTACGCCACCAGCACTGAAAATGTCCGCGTCAGCATTGACCGTGAACTGGGCAATGTAGAGGTATTTGCCCTCAAGAGAGTCGTTGAAGAAGTTACCAATCCTCAGACCGAGATCGCGCTGGAAAGCGCCCGCACGATCAGCCCGATGTATGAGCTGGGCGACCTGCTGGAAGAAAAGGTCACCCCCCGTACCTTCGGCAGAATCGCTGCGCAGACCGGCAAGCAGGTAGTCGTTCAGAAGATGCGCGAAGCCGAGCGCGGCGGCATCTATAACGAATACATCGAAAAGGAAAACGAGATCCTGACCGCACTGGTGCAGCGCATCGAAGAAAAAAAGGTCTATGTTGAACTGGGACGCACCGACGGCGTGATCGAACCGACGCACCAGATGATCGGTGAGGTTCTCCAGCCCAACGACCGAGTAAAGGTATATGTGCTGGAAGTCAGCAAGTCCAACCGCGGACCGCAGATCATGGTTTCCCGTACCCACTCTGGTCTAGTCAAGCGCCTGTTTGAGTTTGAGGTGCCCGAGATCGCATCCGGCGTGGTCCAGATCAAGTCGATCGCTCGCGAAGCCGGCTCTCGAACCAAAATGGCGGTATTCTCCACCGATCCCACCATTGATCCGGTAGGTGCCTGCGTGGGACCGCGCGGTATGCGCGTTGAAAACGTGGTTGCCGAGTTGAAGATCGAAAAGATCGATATCATCCGCTGGTCGTCCGATCCTGCAGAGTACATCGCCAACGCCCTCAACCCCGCACGCGTGCTGAGCGTTTCCATCAACGAGAAGGAAAAGTCCGCACGCATCGTCGTACCGGACAATCAGCTCTCCCTCGCCATCGGCAAGGAAGGTCAGAACGCACGTCTCGCCGCCAAGCTGACCGGATGGCGCATCGATATCAAGAGCCAGAGTCAGATTTCTGCCGACATGGCAAAGCTTGACCAGCAGGCAGCGGAAGATGCCGAATAAAAATTTTCGATCGATCCGTTTGATTCGCCCTGCCCCATCGCTACACGATTCATAATTACAGGAGGATGCCAATTTGCTCAAACAGCGCAAAGTTCCAATGCGTATGTGCGTAGGCTGCCGTGAAATGTTCCCCAAAAAGGAGCTGATGCGCGTAGTCAAATCGCCGGAGGATGTTATTTCATTTGATCGCGTGGGCAAAGCCCCCGGACGCGGCGCCTATATCTGCCGCCGTGTGGAGTGTCTGAACAAAGCAGTCAAGGTTCATGCGCTCGAGCGACAGCTTGAATGCCGCATCGAGCAGACCGTCTTTGAGCAGCTCGCCCGTGAGCTGACGGAGGATCAGGCATGAGGCGTGCTCTGGGACTGCTCGGACTGTGTGCACGCGCAGGAAAGGTACAATCCGGCGAACAGGCGTGTGAGCTGGCGATCAAGCGCCGTGGGGCGTATCTGATCGTACTCGACGGCGCAGCATCACAGGGAACTCGCAAGGCGTTTTCGGACGCCTGTGCTCATTATTCGATACCGATACGCCTCACCGACGCAGATGCGCTGGGCGTGGCGATTGGCAAATCCGGTCGCCGTGTGGCGGTCATAACCGACGGAAAGCTGGCAGAAAAACTGGCCGGCATACTGCCTGCTCCCTCTCAAGCAATCGATCATACCGATAAGGGCGAGGCGGCAGTGATTCACAACGATTAATTGATATATCCCGGGGGTGTATGTATAGAATGGCAAAAGTGAGAGTGCAAGACGCCACCAAAGAGCTCAGCGCAAACGTAGGTCAGCTGTACGATTCCGTATCGAAGGCTCACAAGCGCGCGCTTGAGATGCTCAATTCGCTCAAAAAGCAGGAAGAAGCTGCAAAGCAGGAAGAAGCTGCAAAGCAGGAAGAAGCCGCAAAGCAGAAGGAACAGGAACGCAAGGCGCAGGAAGAAGCCAAGCAGCATGATGCTGCTGCCGCGCTGACCGGCGGCGCATATTCCGCCGAACCGCCCGTTGTTCCCGCCGAGCCCGCGCCCGAGGCTCCCGCGGCTCAGATCGAAACCGCCGATAAAAACACCGCGCAGCGTCCCGCCAATCAGGGCGCACGTCCTCAGGGTCAGTTCGGTCGTCCCGCACAGAGCGATCGCCAGCAGGGTCAGTTCGGTCGTCCCGCACAGGGTGATCGCCAGCAGGGTCAGTTCGGTCGTCCCGCACAGGGTGATCGCCAGCAGGGTC
>CAZYQB010000115.1:5133-6890 GCA_964649595.1 uncultured Oscillospiraceae bacterium
AGTTCGGTCGTCCCGTTCAGAGTGATCGAACCCAGGGTGATCGTGCCCCGCAGCCGCGTGAAGGCGGCTTCAACCGTGACCGTGCTCCTCAGCAGGGCGGCGGCGCTCCCCGTCAGGGCAGCGGCTTCGGACGCAAGCTTGCCAGCGAGCTGGCTCCTGCCGTTGAAAAGGAACGCGTATCCAACTACGACCCCAACAAGAAGAACTACGTTCGCACCAACGATCCTGAGCGCGTTGCCAAAAACCGCAAGCAGCTCGCCAAGGAAAACCTCAATGGCGGCGGATACGATGACGAATTCCAGCGCGGCAAGAAGTCCAAGAAGAAGCAGGCTGCACCGGTCCATCATCCGGAACCCGTCAAGATCGAAAAGGCTTATATGACCGCCGAGAAGATCACCGTTAAGGATCTTTCCGAGCGCATCGGCAAGCAGGTCGGCGAGATCATCAAGCAGCTGATGCTCATGGGCACGATGGCTACCATCAATGCCGAACTGGACTATGACAACGCTGCTCTGGTTGCTGCAGAATTCGGCATCGAACTGGAAATGAAGCTCGAAAAGACCGCCGAGGACGTACTGGACGATGAGAACTTCGAGGATAAGGAAGAAGATCTCGAGCTGCGCAACCCTGTCGTTACCATCATGGGTCACGTTGACCACGGCAAGACCTCGCTGCTCGACTATATCCGTAAGACCCGCGTCACCGCAGGCGAAGCCGGCGGCATCACTCAGCATATCGGTGCTTACACCGTTGATGTAAACGACAAGGGCATTACATTCCTTGACACTCCCGGTCACGAGGCATTCACCGCCATGCGCGCTCGTGGCGCAATGGCAACCGATATTGCCGTACTGGTCGTAGCAGCCGACGACGGCGTCATGCCGCAGACCATCGAATCCATCAGCCATGCAAAGGCTGCAAAGGTTCCGGTCATCGTTGCCATCAACAAGTGCGACAAGCCCACCGCCGATCCCGACCGCATCCGCCAGACTCTGACCGAGCATAATCTGGTTCCCGAAGAGTGGGGCGGCGAAACCATTATGGTCGAGGTTTCCGCACGCACCGGTGCCGGCATCGACGATCTGCTCGAAAACATCCTGCTGGTCGCCGAGGTTCAGGATCTGCGCGCCAACCCGAACCGCAAGGCTCGCGGCAGCATCATTGAGGCAAAGCTGGACAAAAACCGCGGTCCCGTTGCCACGGTGCTGGTTCAGAACGGTACTTTGAAGGTAGGCGACACCATCGTTGCCGGTACCGCATACGGCCGCGTTCGCGCCATGATGAATGATCGCGGTGAGCGCGTCACCACTGCAGGTCCCTCCACGCCGGTTGAGGTCATCGGCTTTGGCGATGTACCCTCCGCAGGCGACATCATCAGCGCGGTGGACGATGACCGTCTGAGCCGTCAGGTTGCCGAGGAGCGCAAGGATAAGCTGCGCGCCGCCCTGATTAAGAGCCAGCAGAAGACCACGCTGGACGATCTGTTCAGTCAGATCTCTGCCGGTCAGGTCAAGGACCTCAACATCATCGTCAAGGCAGACGTACAGGGCTCCGTCGAAGCGGTAAAGCAGTCGCTCGAAAAGCTGAGCAACGAAGAAGTGCGTGTCCGCTGCATCCATGGCGGTGTCGGCGCGATCACCGAAACCGACGTTATGCTCGCCTCCGCCTCCGATGCCATCATCATCGGCTTCAATGTGCGCCACGATAACAGCGTACGCGATGTTGCCGAACGTGAAAAGGTCGACATCCGCCTGTAC
>CAZYQB010000116.1:0-6866 GCA_964649595.1 uncultured Oscillospiraceae bacterium
TCCTATTCCGATTTCTGCGACCAAGCCAAACCGACAGAATAATCATAGCAATCATCAGTGAGGTTACAAATGTTAAATGTTGCCATGATAAAAAGCCTTCTGCCTTACGCTGATAACCGCCAAATCCCCAAAAATCATTCATCACTTGCCTGATATCCGCCTTTTTTATTGATTTATTATTGCGCCTCAAATTATAGCATACAAATCGTAATTGTGCGTATGATGAATGTTTTTATCTGCCAAATTCAGAGTAAAATTTTATACAGCATAATTTCTCTTAGCAGTTCAAATTTCAAACTACAAAGGATCATTCAATTGCATGGAAATACCTGCTTATGGCGTTTCTACCTCATGAAAAGCCATTTCAGTCTTTGAATATAGAATTTTCTGCTGATGGTACAATCCGCAATATCCCGAAAGCATATAACTTACCGCGACTGTAATCAAGTAATACGGCATCCCTTCAAATCCAAACAATTCAAAGGATAAAAGCAGCGAGGCAATCGGACTGTTCGTTACACCGCAAAATACACCGACCATACCGCAGGCAGCGGCAAGCTCGATCGGTAAACCGACAACCGTCGCCGCTACACTGCCGAATGCCGCACCAATAGCAAGCGACGGTACGATTTCGCCGCCTTTAAAGCCGGCGCACAGCATAAGTGCAGTAAATATCATCTTTAGCAGAAACGCATAAGGCTTCACGCTTTCTCCATGATGAAAAATATTTTCAATAATCCCCATGCCTGAACCAAGGTATTCATCTGTATGCAGCAGAGCAGTCAGGAAAAGTATCAAACACCCTGCTATGAAAATACGCACATAAGGATTTTTGAGAAAATGATCGTACAGATGCTCTGCTGCATACAGACAGATGCAAAACAGGATGCTCACTCCGCCCAGTACTGCAGCAAATGCTACGATTTTGAAAAACATGGTAAGCTCCATCGCAGGAACTGCCGCAATCGTAAACACCTCCGGCGGGACCTGCAGAAATCCTGCTGTAAAATGAGCGATCATAGAGGCAGTCACACAGGGAATCAACGCCGAGTAGTGCATCATGCCCACACTGGTCACTTCCAATGCGAATACCGTTGCCGCTAAAGGCGTTCCGAACAACGCCGAGAAGCCCGCGCTCATACCACACATGATAATTATATATTGATCGTTCTCGTTGAGTCTCATCGACTTGCCCACGCGATTTGCAATGCTGCCGCCAAGCTGAAGCGCAGCACCCTCACGCCCTGCAGAGCCACCGAAAAGATGAGTAATCACCGTCGATACAAAAATCAGCGGCGCCATACTGACCGGAATATTCGTAGTAGATTGGATAGACGATATGATTATATCAGTACCGTGTTTGCCGGGATTTTTGAAAAATCGATACAAAAAGACGATTGCCAAACCTCCTGCCGGAAGCCCCCAGATGATCCATGGATGCGCTGCTCGAAAATTATTGACCGCAATCAGTGCATGACTAAACACCGACGCTACGCCGCCCACAAGCAACCCGATCCCACTTGCTATAGCTAACCATTTAATCAATACACGAACCGCCGCTGCGCTGCCCGCAACATAATTCCGGGTCTGCTTTCGAATTTTGATCCACGGCACGAAACGATTCCTCCTCATTGTAAATTGTAGTCGAATACTTTTATTATAAGGGCTTGCAGCGAAAAAATGTATTAACAATTATTAAACATATTCGGTTTAAAAGAAAAGAGCCGGTTTTCAAAACACCGGCTCCAACTATAAACCTTCGCTCACGTTCCCTCTGCGCGCATGACTCTGATCTTTCTATCTTCTACCTCAAACCACCAATCACACAGCGTTACGGCTGCAGGGCGATGCGTTACAGCAATGCAGGTCCGTTCCGGCAGCGCCTTGATTCTCGTAATAACCTTCTCTTCTGTTTCTTCATCCAGCGCAGATGTACATTCATCCAACAGCAGGATCGGCGCATTACTCACGATCGCTCTGGCAATTGCCAGCCGCTGAGCCTGTCCTTCCGACAAACCCATTCCATTTTCCCCCAATACGGTGTCCAGCCCCTGAGGCAGTCCTGATACGAATTCATCCATCGTGCTAACATAAAGCGCCTTCTCGATTTCCTCTTCGGTCGCGGAGGGATTAACAATCGTCAGATTCTCGCGCAGCGTACCGCTGAGCAGCAGATTGCCCTGCGGCACATACGCAAACAATTTGCGAGTGGCTCTGCTGATTGCGATCCGATTTGTCGCTTCCTGAATCACCAATGCGCCGCTATTCGGCTGATAAATTCCCAAAAGCAGCTTCAAAAGCGTACTTTTCCCAATACCGGATGGCCCGGTTATCACGGCGAAAGCCCCTTTAGGCAGAACAAAATCAGCCCCGTCCAAGATCATTTCTTTGTCATAGGAGAAGCAGATTTTCTCTGCCCTTAGCGCCCGCATACCCGCATACAGACCGACCGCATCCTCTTGCAGCGCGGCACGCGTTCCATGAATTCCCTCGATCTCTATCAGGCGCTCTGCCGACGCACACATTGCTGCATACTGCGGAAGCACGCCGGAAAGATTCACAAACGGTGCCTGCAGTTGATTTACCAGCTGGATCACCGCCATCAGCGATCCAAACGACATACTGCCCTCCAGCAAACGATTTCCGCACCAGACCAATGCAAAAAAACCTGCACCATAATATGTAAGACTCACGCCCGTATGAATCAGCAGAGAGAAATTCTTCCGTTTTCTCTGTATCCCATATCGGTTATCCAGCAGAACATCTGCCCGATTTTCCACTTCCTGCGAAACGTCCATCGCCTGAACCATCAGCAGTTTTTCCATGATCTCCTGCAGAAATGCAGACACTCTTCCGTCATGCTCGCTGACCTTTTTGTTCAGCTCTTTCAGATGTCGCCGCAGCAGTCCGGTTGCAGCCACCATCACGCCGCCAAACACAGCCATAATGACCGTAAACCGAATATCCAGCACTCCTAAAACCGTCACCGCTGCAGCAAGACGTGTGACCATCGCCGCCGCACCGGGGACTACAGAAAGAATACCTTCATTTACCTTGGAAACATCGTTGTTCATGCGGTTGAGCAGCTCCGCACTGTGATATTCGCGCACCTGCGCATACTCGCCATGCAGAATTCCGTGCAGCAGCCGCTTTTTCCAGTCACGCTCCAAATCTGCGCGAAGCCTTTCATGCAGTTGCCGCAGCACGAAAAGGCACATCATGCCGCCTGCGATAATTCCCAACTGCCTGACGCAGGCGATCCGAAATACCTCGGCGTTTCCCGCTACGGCTCCGTCTATAACACCGCTTGAGCCCAGTGCGAAAAACACCTGAAACAGTGAATATCCAACCTGCGCAGCGATCATCACGATCAGCGCAGGGATTCGTCTGCGCATCTGTCCAAAAATCCAAAGAAGTACAGATTTTTTCTTCACTTCATCTGCCTCCATCGTTTTTTTCTCCGCACGCGCAATGTTTTTTATCGCCTTACCAGCTTTTTGACGATCGCTTTTATCCGCCATTCTATATGCTTTACAAACCGTCTCACCGGAAAAGCAGCACACCAAACACGGCAGTAGATGCGGTACCCTCGGTTTTCTACGCTTATCCGCCTGCCCGATCTGATGAAGGCGCATACCACCGCCACCATCTGCTCGGGCGCAATCTTCTCATAGTGATATGTATTGTCTCCCAAGCAGAGATAGTGATCGTCATATACGCCGACCACTCTGTGTATTACATATTTCCCATTGCGATTGCAATAAACAGGCAGATCATATTTCTTGAGCCGTTCAGGCAGCAGCGCAAGCTCTACATAATCCTTCCCCTGCCGCAGCATGGGCAGCATACTTACCCCCTGAAAACTCAGGTTCCGCACCGTATGCCCCGCAGCCAGTCTTTCACGGATCAGCGGCATGAGTTCCTCTGCATGGATGCTCTGCTTGCTTTGAGTATGCTCAGACAATGAATCCATTCTCCTTCAATTTTCCTACGAATCCATTCACGCTCCTGCGAGCAGTTGCTTCGTCTACATCGTATTCTTTCAGAAGCGCAGAAACCAATTCTTCCACGCTCACATCCTTGCGCAGCTTTTCCCACAAAAAAGCGCCGGTTGAGTTCAGAGTAATCATCATGTTCAGATCCACATCACCCATCGTAGGCACTGCAACCGTTTGTCCCGCGATCTCGCGGAGAATAAATCCTTCTTTCAGTTTCATTACCATCATTCCTTTCTAAATGTTCCCGATATTTATTCCATCACGGCTTCATTCCCTCATAGGAAACGACTGCCGCCGAGGGATCCATATTGCAAAACAGCCGATAAAACGCCGCACCACCTGCCAGCCTGTCGATCAGCTCCATATACTTTGGAAAATTGGCTCCGTTCCCCGGTCTGTGGCTCTGCTGAAAAAGTGTGGGCAAAGCCTCCGCTGCGGTGACCGAATGGATCGTATTCTCCGTCCCGCGCTGCAGAATACAGACGGCTCTAAGCGGTACACAGTCATTTGTGCTTAGTCCATGCTTGCCGTTCCACGGAGAGCCGTACGCCGTCACACAGCCGTCCGTAAGGCGCAAGAAGGGCTTGTCATCGTTGATCGTTACGGCGCGCTCACCGAAGGCTTCGCGCCACAGCCGCGTATGAGTGGATTTACCCGTGCCGCTTTTCGCCGTGAAGAGATAGCCTTCCCCATCCACCGCCACAACAGAGCCGTGAAAGAGCAGCGTATCATATTCAAACAGCTTTTCCGCCAGCTTTCTCTGTACCGCCAGCGTTTCCAGATAGGCATCCGAGACCTTGTGCACCGCCCTGCCTTCCAACACATCCGTTCGCTCGCTTCTCGCCCGTTCAAACAGTATATCCTTTTCATAGATCTCTATGGCAAAGTCTGTCTCCCGTTCGCACAGATACTCCGCACAGAAACGCTTTGTACTGTCAAAGATCGCACGAATCGCCGCCGCCCGTCCGGCAATTTCAATAACAAAATCAATCATATTGCTTTCCTTCCGGTTCCCATCTTCAAGAAACCTCTTCACCAGATGCGCACGCGACAGTTTATACATATTTTGCACCTGAGCAAGCCGCACTTTTTCTGCGCCGCTTGCTCAAATGCAAACCATGGAATGACATAGCCCCGGCGGCATACAGCCGCCGGGGCTATGTGTCGTTATCGGTAGTCCCCGGCGGCTTGTGTGCCGCCGAGGTCAGAAGATGAGATTAGGACCAGCCCAGATCGTCTTCTCCGTCTATCAGAGTAGAGTCCGTAATCACATCAACAACATCCATTCGAATGATCTCGAATTCAGGTTCAAGGAACTCCTTCATAAACCTTTCTCCTTTCTAAGAGTATTCCTGTTGAGTAGATAATTGCGAGCAGAATCACAGAACTGCATCATCTTCAAGGCAACATTCTTTCCATTGCGGAAAGAAAAAGCTTCGATGCTGTCATAGCAGGTCGTGAATTCAGTATCATCAGAAGAATTGTAGAATTTGATCGTCAGCATCGAACGTGCTTCCGTGTATTTCAGACCTTCGATTTCAACAATCATGCCGTTCTTATAGTTACTGAACTCGCTGCCCTCAATCTTGATGAACTGAGGATTGTTCTTATAGTCAACATACTCAACAACTGCGTACATATCGCTCGTTACATCCTTAATCGCCACCTTGAAAATCAGATTGCTCTTCGATTCAAAGTTTGCGGCATAGAACTTTTCGCCATGATCCTCGATATCGGCAATTGCCTGTGCCTCACTTGCATACGCCTTCTGTTCGTCAGTCAACTTGTTATTTGCCAGATCGTCGGTATTGTAGTTAAATTCAACCTGTGCAGCTGCACCGTAATTCAGCATATCAACAAGTACTGCACACTCACAATCAGAAGTAGCTTTTGCAAGCTTACGCATAGCATAATCTCTCATGCTGTCTATCCACGGATTGCTTACTTCTACGCCATTTGCATCGCAGACGACCAAAGTAATCTGATCCGCCATCTCCTTAGCTGCCATCTTGCTGTAAGTGACAGTGTAGTAGTTGCCGTTGAGCACCCAATCCTCGTACGGAACATCTACTTCATCCTCGGTTCCATCCGGGTATTCACGAACGATGTGGACATAGTAACCAGTCCAATCACTGCGATAGTCATTCCTGAAAGCAAACTTCATGTCAAGATCATTACCGACATTCACGTTTGCAGCATAGAAGTCGAACTTAACAAGTACCTTGTAAACGCCTTCTTCGTGGACTACAATGCTGTCTTCGAGGTTGGTGATTACATTCAGTCCTTCTACTGCCGTCAGCGTTGCCGCTTTATCCGCCAGTTCAACAACACCATTGTAAGCATTATCGTTCAACGTCAGAGTAATGCTCTTGGTAAGGGTAATATTCTCTTCGTTTTCCGCCAGCAGTTCAATGGTATCGTTGTCCACAGCTTTCGCAACTGCGTCTGTCAGGGTCGCGTAGTGTACAGCGCCGGTGTCATTGCCGATCTTGGCAACTGCTTCAACTACGTTCAGATTGCCGGGAGTTACTTCAACAGCGTACTTATCACTCATGAATACATAAGCATCTGCGGTGATTTCGTACTCGCCTACGCCATTCACAGTCACTTCAGGTTCTTCGATGACCAGCATGGTGCCGTCCTCGGCAACCTCCGTGAAGTTGGTGGTATAGGTGAACTCGGGCATTTCATTGCCGTAGACCATGGTAATGTCATCAAACTTGACGGTGATCAGAGGCTTGACAGTCCAAGTACCGTTGTTGTCGACTGCCGTGTAGCCCTCGGCTACGAAGTTGGTGTTTGCGCCTTCCGCCGCATTGTTCTCCGGGTTGAACTGATAGAAAGTGCCGCCCATAACAATGATCTTCG
>CAZYQB010000117.1:0-6865 GCA_964649595.1 uncultured Oscillospiraceae bacterium
ATGGGCGCTCCGGTGCTCACAATGGAACTGGCTGTGGGCAGAGCAAGCGGTCAAAGCTCGGTAACGGGCTTTAAGTCTCTTGAAAAGCCCGGACACAAGTGGCACCTGCACGGCTGGCTGGGACTTGTCGGCTGCTATCTGCTGATGATGTACTATACCACCGTCGCCGGATGGATGCTGAGCTACTTCTTCAAATTTGCTGCCGGTCAGTTTACCGTCGGCATGGATACCACCGCCACCAAAGCAGCCTTTGAGGTGCTTCAGCAAAACGCCGGCGAAACGACCTTTTGGATGGCAATCATCGTCATTGCAGGATTTGCAGTGTGCAGCGCAGGCATCCAGAAGGGGCTTGAGCGCATCAGCAAGTGGATGATGATCGCCCTTCTCCTGCTTATCGTGGTGCTTGCAATACACAGCTGCACGCTCTCCGGCGCAAAGGAAGGGCTCAGCTTCTATCTGCTGCCCGACTTCGCCCGCGCTGCCGAGCTGGGTATCGGCAACGTCATCAGCGCCGCCATGAATCAGGCATTCTACACACTCAGTCTGGGCATCGGCTCAATGCATATCTTCGGCAGCTATATGTCGCGCGACAACACGCTCGGCGGCGAAGCGATCCGAATCTGCGCGCTGGATACCTTCGTTGCAATGATGTCGGGACTGATTATCTTTCCCGCCTGCTTCTCCTTCGGCATCCAGCCCAATGAAGGTCCCAATCTGATCTTCGTCACCCTGCCCAACGTGTTCGCCAACATGGCAGGCGGCAGTCTCTGGGGCGCACTGTTCTTCCTGTTTATGACCTTCGCCAGCTTCACCACCGTTATTGCGGTATTCGAAAATCTGATCGCAGGCTGCATGGAGAACTTCGGCTGGGAGCGCAAAAAGTCGACCATCATCAACTGCATTTTCATGCTCATTGCAAGTATGCCCTGTATTCTTGGCTACAGTGTATGGTCTGATGTGCGCCTTATCAAAGACTATAATATTTTCTACTCCGAAGATTTCATCGTCAGCAATCTGCTGCTTCCGGCAGGCTCCCTGATCTATCTGCTGTTTTGCACCAGCAAATGGGGCTGGGGATTTGACAAGTACTTTGAAGAAGCCAACACCGGCAGCGGCTTGAAGATCCCGCGCTGCTTCAAGTTTTTCTTCCGTTTCATTATCCCGGCTCTGCTGCTCATCATTCTCATCCGCAGCCTGTTCTTCTAACCGCCGAGCCATGCTCTGCATATAAAATTACTGCGGCTGTGCTTTTATGCACAGCCGCAGTAATTTATTGGCATTATGACGCGGAAATTATTTGCCCTTGGGACCTGCCTGAATCATCGCCCGAACTCTTTCTTCATCGCTGAATACCTTTGCGATCTGATAGGCGATAATCTGTGCGCCAGTTCTCAGTCGCCTGTGCGCGCGAGTGGTTTTCATCGCCTGCTCAAAGGGAATGGTATGCAGAGGAATGTCCCTATCAACCACCTGCAGGCAGGGATGGAAGGTCGGGCAGATAAAGCTCACATTACCTGCATCCGAGGAGCCGAACAGCGCACCATTGTCGTTATCGACCGGGACCCCCAGCTCTTCAAATACCTCTCTGAGCGCCGTCATGCCCGGCTCATTGTCGAGCAGATTGTCATAGGGCGGCGCGGTCTCTTCTTTCTCCCATTTGCATCCTGTGGCAATAGCTGCGCCTTCCGCGCAGTTATCCACTCTGCGAACCAGGTCATTGAGATAATGTCTTTGCTCTGCGCGGATAAAGATCTCCGTGCTGGCAAAATCGGGAACGATGTTGGGCGCAGCGCCGCCGTTTCGAATCACGCCGTGAAGGCGCGCATCGGGCGTGACGTGCTGGCGGAGCATATCCATTGCGTGATAGGTCAGCTGGACTGCATTGAGGGCGTTGACGCCGTCCCACGGCTTCTGCGCAGCATGAGCCGACTTGCCGTAAAACTTGTAAATGTAAGAATCCATCGCCTGAAGTCTGGGCGCGATCAAATTCTGATTGTGCAGGTGAACCATGATCGCCATATCGTAATCATCGAATACGCCGTGGCGCACCATCACGCACTTTACGCCGCCCGCTTCTTCATTGGGCGTGCCGACGATGTGGATATCGGCATTGAGCTGCTCCTGCAGCTCCTTCACGGCAAATCCCGCCAGAATACTGATCGAACCGGACAGGCAGTGACCGCAGGCATGACCGATATCGGGCAGCGCGTCGTATTCGGTCATGATGGCGATCTTGTACTTGTGATTGTTTGCACCGTAGATGCCGCGAAAGGCCGTATCGAAGCCCGCAAAGGGATACTCCACCTGATAGCCGCGCTCACGGAGCATATTTACGATCTTCTTCGAGGTCTCATATTCCTCACCCGACACTTCCGGATGATCGGCAAGATCATCATTGAGAGCAACGAGCGCGGCGTATTCCTTCTCGATTTCCTGATCGATATGCTGCTTTAATGCTTGATAATCCATCGCACTCACCTGCTTATCATCAAGCGAGACCGATCATGTGAGCAATGGCAACAAAGATGCCGCCCAGAACATACTGCAGACCAATGAGAGGCAGCATCCACTTCGCCCACTTTGCCCACGGGATCTTGCCCAGCGCAAGCGCCGCCATAAAGAAGCCGGAGGTGGGAGTCAGGATGTTGGACAGACCGTCGCCGATCTGGAATGCAATGCAGGCAGTCTGACGGGTCACGCCGACCAGATCGCCTAGAGGAGCCATGATCGGGATGGAAACGGCGGCCTGACCGGAGCCGGAGGGAACGAGTACATTGAGCAGACACTGGAAGATATACATACCCAGTGCAGAGAGCATACTCGGCAGCTGCTGCAGAAGAGATGCCGCAGCGTGCAGAATGGTATGCAGTATGTTGCCGTCAGTCATTACAACCAGAACACCGCGTGCAAAGCCAACCACCAGCGCACCGGAAGCAATTTCTGCCATGCCCTTACCGAAGATGTTCGCAAACTTATTGGGGCTCATGCCAGAAACCACGGCAACCATAATCGCCATGCCCATGAACAGCGCAGAAATCTCATTCATGTACCAGCCCCACTTGATAACGCCGAACACCAACAGCGCAATGGAACCGACGAATACGCACAGCGACAGCTTTTCACGAATGCCGAAGGGACGCAGATCGTCGAGGTTTGCAACATCGTCGCGAGCCTTGTCGATATCATATACTGGCGACTTCGTCGGATCCTTCTTAACGCGGATGGCATACCACATAACATATGCAGTCGTCAGCAGGAAAAAGCAGATATACATTACAACACGGAAACCCATGCCTGAAAGAATGGGCAGCCCTGCCAGTCCCTGCGCGACCTGCATGGTGAAGGGATTCATAAATGCGCCTGCGAAGCCGGCTGCAGAACCACACAGCACGATGGCGGCACCAGTAATCGAGTCATAGCCCATCGCAATGCACAGCGATACGAAAATCGGGATGAACGGAATGGTTTCCTCGGACATACCAAAGATTGCGCCGCCGAGCGAGAACAGAAGCAGGATAACCGGAAGAATGACCAGCGTTTTGCCTTTGAGCATACGAATCAGCCTGCCGATACCGCCTTCAATCGCGCCGCTTTCCTGCAGGATGGCAAACGCGCCGCCCACGATGAATATGAAGAAGATGATCTGTGCGGATTCCTGCATACCACGCGGCACTGCAGAGAGGAACTGCATCAGCGTAACAGGAGTGGATTCAACCGTCTGATAGCTGGTAGAATCGATCATTTCTTTACCGTCAACTACCGTCGTGCCGTACTGTCCGGCAGGAATGCAGTAGCTCAGAATGCTGCAGATCAAGATCAAACCAAGCAGCAAAACGTAAACGTGCGGGACTGAAAACCGTCTCTTTTTAGTCTCCATAGTAACTTCACCAAACCCTCCCAATTATTTTACCGTATTATTATATACGCTCTGCGGGCGGTTTGCAAGAGGACTTTTCTACAAAGATTCTCAGTATTCGAGTATTCATGCAAATGTATATAGGGCATCCTCCTGAACTTTTATAGGTATCATTTATAAAAAACTCCGATCGGCAGCGCGCTGTCCTCTGTCGATCGGAGCAGTTACTTCTCATCTATACATACTTTTTCATCTGCTTGAGTGCTGCCTTTTCGAGCCGTGACACCTGTGCCTGCGAAATGCCGATTTCACTCGCTACTTCCATCTGCGTACGCCCCTCAAAGAATCGCTTTTCAATGATGCCCTGCTCCCTTTCGCTCAAGTGCGCCATTGCTTGCTCAATGGCAAGATCTCTGACCCAATCCCCCACGTTCACGCGGTCATCCTTGACCTGATCCATCACATAAATGGCGTCTCCGCCATCCTGATAGACCGGCTCAAAGAGTGAGATCGGCTCCTGAATGGCATCCAATGCAAAGGTCACATCTTCACGTTTTTGATCCATCCGCTTTGCGATCTCGTCGATCGACGGCTCATATCCCAGCTCATAGGTCATCTCCTCGCGGGTCCTGAGCGCCTTGTATGCCAGATCTCGTATGGATCTGCTGACCCTAATGGGGTTGTTATCCCTCAAATATCGCCGTATCTCACCGATAATCATTGGCACGGCATAGGTCGAAAAACGGACATTTTGCGCAACATCGAAATTGTCCATTGCCTTCATCAGTCCAATACATCCTACTTGAAAAAGGTCATCCATGCTTTCGCCGCGCCCCTGAAAGCGTTTGATAACGCTCAGCACCAACCGCAGATTCCCTTGTACAAATTCATCCCGCGCCGCCTGCTCACCTGCATGCACTCGCGGAAAAAGCTCCCTCATTCTTTCATTTTTAATAACCGGGAGACTCGATGTGTCGATCCCGCACAACTCCACTTTGTTGATCGTCATATTCAAATCACCTCTTAAAATACATTCGGGGGTACGAGGTGAAGTATTTCCATGACTCATCGGACGTATACCCTGTGCCCATTTACTCTGACGGGATGCCGCTTGCCAATACGCTTTCCCATCATACACTCTCCAGTTATTTCCCCATTTTGCACATTTATGCATAGTTCGCTGCATCCGTCAAATCAAAAAAGTCATTCCCCCCTTAGGAAGAATGACTTTTTTGATTACAACACATAGGTATTACGGGATCTGTTCAAAATTGCCCAGACCATGCAGCAAACGATAGGTCTGCCAGCGCAGTTTTTCTTTTGCGCTCATCTTGCTCAGAATCTGCATATATACGCTGCGTGCCAGGCGAAGTTCTTCTGCGCCGGTCTCAGCGCGTCCATACTGCTGTCGTTCAATGGCGTGCGTCAGATCGATCAGCTGCGTCGGAGCCGCTTTTTGCGCAATCATACGATTCGCAAAGGCGATCGGCGTTTCGCCGCCGTCAGGCACATAGCCGCTGCGCATCATCAGCGTGAGGATCGTGCGATACCACATCATCAACCTGGTCGGATCATCCCTCTGCTTTTTCGCAAGCATCACAGGATCGGTCATGCTCCATCGCCATACCGCAAGCGCCGCAATAAGCAGCAGAAGAAGCAGCAATAGCAAAAGTTTCATCAGCCATCCAAGCAGATCGTTATCCTCTTCATTTTCGTCATCCGCACCGCCATGTTCGTTTGCATCGGGCGTCGGAGTGGGCGTAGGCTCATCCGCCTGAGGATCATGATCCGGTATAGGCGTAGGCGTGGGCTCAATTGTTGGAGTGGGCGTGATCTCAAGTTCCTCTCCGCCCTGACTCGCATCACCGCGATCCGGTGTCGGACTGGGAGAAGGCGTAGGCGTAGCAGAAGGCGTGGATGTGGGGGCATAATGGCTCTGATCGCCATTATTCTGATTCTCGTCGCCGGGCGTAGGATCAAACGGAATCCAGCCGATGCCTTCAAAATAAATTTCCACCCATGCGTGTGCATTATTGCCGGTTACAATCGTTTCGCCCGACTCATCCGGCGGCACCAGATAACCTTCTATATAGCGGCTGGGCAATCCTGCCAGACGCGCCATGATCGCCATTGCGGAAGCATAGTAAGTGCAATAGCCCTCCTTGCTGTCAAGAAGGAAATATGAAACGAAATCTCTGCCCTGCGGCGGATACTGAACATCCAGCGTATAGGTATACTCATTGCTGAGCAGATGATTCTGTATCGCCAGCGCCTTTTGATATGGCGTGGCGGCATCCTCGATCAGCGACTGCGTAAGCCAGTACACATCGTTATCCAGACCGGAAGGGATATTCATATATCCGCTTAAAATCGCTGCATAATCCGAATCAGTACCGTCTGCAGCCGAATTGATCTTCTGATCGAGTTTCTTTGAATCTTTTTCGATCATATATGCGGCAAATGAATATTTGTCTCCAATTTCAACGCCGCGTGTGATAAATACTTCGCCGCTGTCATTGTAATAGGCAACCAGTTCAAGCGGCACGGAAAGCGACTTGAGCCGATGCGGCACAAAGAGCGTGGATGTGCCTTCGCTCAGTATCTCCACTTCCACCTCGGTCTCATACAGTGAATCCCCCAATGCGGAAGCAATATCCAGATCAAACACGCTTTCCCTCAATCCTTGCCGCGTAGGATCGATATAGAGATATCGACTGTTGAGCGAATTATCTACCCACGAATATCCGGTATATGTGCGGCGAACCGAGCCGCGCAGCAGCAGCAGCTGGTCGCTTTTCACCTTCATGATGTCCTCATCGCGTGGAGTTGCCGGACCGCCTAGTGTTTCTCCCTGCGGCTGATAGCCGTCGCTGCTGACCGAATAGACCATTCGCGGATCGGTGAACATGAAATAGTCGTTAAACAGCTCCTTTACTTTGGCGGCGGCATCGGCAAGCGGTTCCCACGTCAGATTGCCTGCGGGCAGCAGCAGCACCGCCAGCACTACCG
>CAZYQB010000118.1:0-6778 GCA_964649595.1 uncultured Oscillospiraceae bacterium
AGAAATAAAGATTACGGCGGTAAGGAGATTAACTTCTTCTTGCCGTCGTTTATTATGAAAATTTCGATAAGGAAAAGCAGCGGACACCATTTTATAGTTTGCGCGCCGACAGGAATACTGCTAAATCGGTTTACTGCGCTGTTTATTCCTAAAATACTTGAATCAGAGGATATTATGCTTACGCCTGCACAGGTCGTGAAGATCAGTCAGGTGCTGCGTGTATGCCGCCGCAGATATAAAGACTGGAAGTTGATCGAAGCGCACACCGCCGATGGCGAGTATGTGGAAATCAGCTTATAAAAAACACGCTCCGGACAAGTGCGTTCGGGGCGTGTCTGTTTGCGGATAACTTTTTACTGTGGATAACTCTATTTGGTCTGTTCAAGCATCCGCTGCGCCTGTTCGGCAAACCTTCTCATGACGTCCTTATTGACTTTGCATACCTGTCGATCATAGGTATACAGACCGTTGATCTCATCCTCTATATCGGAGAACTGTGTGTAGATCACGCCGCACAGACCGTGCGGGATGGATGGAAACACCATCTCGTTCCACATCAATGCGATCTTTGAGGTCAATTCTTCTTCGCTGTGCGTAGTACCATAGCCGTAAGTTTTTTGTGCGTCGAAGGTGTGACCGTCGATCAGGCGCGCATAGCCGCCGCATTCACTCAGCAGCAGCGGACGGCTGTTGCTCTTGAGACGCTTGTTTCTGAAATACACATGACGGCTGTCCACGTCGCTCTTTTTCTGATGGAACCAGCCGGAGGTAGAGTCGATGATACGAGTTGGGTCAAGCGCTTTGATGATCTCATAGTGCCCGTCGGCGTTGAACTGTCCCCAACCTTCATTGAAGATGGTCCAAGAGATGATGCACGGATGGTTGTAGAGATGCTTCACGGTATCCACGGCGTGCTGCGTGAAAAAACGCCTTCCGCTGTCGATGTGCCATGTCAGATCGCGTCGATGGGTAAAGCCCACGGTGGGCAGGGCGGTATCCCACAGGAATCGATATGCGCCATTATTGACCATATCCTGCATGACCAGCATTCCCAGACGGTCACAGGCATAATAGAATGACTCAGGCTCGATCTTGATGTGTTTTCGCAGCAGATTTATGCCCAGCTCCTTCATGCGCAGTATGTCTTTTTCATAGCCGTCAGGCGAGGAAGGCAGGAAAAGTCCGTCGTCAAAATAGCCCTGATCGAGCACGCCGTTTAAAAACAGCGGTTTGCCGTTTAAGAGAATCTTTCTGCCTTGGATGTCGACCGTGCGCAGTGCAAAGTAGCTCTCTGTGCGGTCATCAGCGGTGGCGACGATCAGATCATACAGATGAGGATCATCCACTGTCCACAGATGAGGGTGGGGAATGTCGATGCGCACGGGCGTGCCTGTTTTGATCTCTGTCTTGATGATATTGCCGATTTCTACCGTGCAGCGCGGCTTTTCGCACTCGACTGTCAGCGTGATCCCCGTAAGATCGGGCGTGACGGTCAGCTTTTCGATGGGCTGCGCAGGTACTGCCTCCAGATATACCGTCTGCCAGATACCCGAAACCGGGGTATACCACATACCGCCGCGAGTTTTGCTCTGCTTGCCGTAGGGATAGGTACGACAGAGCGCGTCTGTCGCAAGGACGGTCAGCTCGTTTTCACCGCTTGTAATAACGTCGGTGATGTCGGCGAAAAAGGGCAGGTAGCCGCCTTCATGCCGCATGACAAGGCAGCTGTTTATGTATATTTCTGCGATCTGATCGACTGCGCCGAAATGCAGGCGGATGCGCTTTGACCTATCAGAAAAGCCATCCGGTAAGGTAAAGGTGCGTATGTAGCGCAGTTCATCGCCGATTTTTCCGTCGTATCCGGACAGGCGGCTCTGCGGCGAAAATGGAATTTGAATGGAACTGCCGCTTAGGGTCCACTCTCCGTTGAGGGAGAGGAAACTGTTGCGTCTGAACTGCGGTCTGGGGTAGTGTGTGTTCCAGTCAGAGGATGGGATCATGTACAGCTCCTTGTCTGCCGTTTATCAGGCGAAAGGTTCTTTGCCGACGCGGTGAACCTGAATTTCATCGATGACGGCATTGGTGCGGTGTTCAAGGAAGAATGCAGCGATCTGTGCGATATCCTCCGGAAGGATCATGCCTTCCTCGGATAGATCGGGACGGGAGATGCGCACCATGTCGGTAAATACGCCGCCCGGGCTGATGAGGTGCACGCGGATGCCCTGCTTGTATACCTCGTTTGCAAGCGCCTTGCTCATGCCGACGAGCGCGTGCTTGGAGGCGGAATATATGCTCTGCAGAGGATATCCCTTGTGCGCAGTGACCGAGGCGATATTGATAACGGTAGCAAAGTCGGACTTCTTGAGCACGGGAAGCGCTGCTTGAGTCAGCAGGAAGGGTGCGCGCACGTTTGTGTTCATGATGCGCTCGTATTCCTTTAGCGTGATTTCTTCGAAGGGCTGCGACTGCGCAAGTCCGGCATTGTTTACGAGGATATCAAGCTGACCGAACCGCGCAAGCGCCTTTTCGATGCAGATTCTGGGAAAATCGATATCGAGCAGATCGCCCGTTACAATATGTACTTGTATGTTGGGAAAGCAGACTTCTATCTCCGATTTGGTATCGAGCAGCTTTTTCTCGGTGCGTCCGACGAGTGCAAGATTTATGCCCATTTGCGCAAAGCGGTAGGCGATGGCTCGTCCGATGCCGCTTCCCGCGCCGGTGATGAGCGCGACTTTGCCTGCGGGATCTGATTTCATATCGTGTTCATTCCTTCCGTTATTTTCGTTATGCCCAGTATAGCACGAATGAGACGGCACAGGCAATTACTTTTTGACGGTGAGAAATAATACGGTTGAAGGCGGTGCATGGAGTATGATATAATAAATCAAAAACAGAGGAGGAACAGTATGCTTCTGATTCGAAATGCAAGGCTTTTCACGATGGAAGGCACAGGGTATATCGAAAACGGCGACGTGCTGATGGATGGACAGAAGATCATCACGGTGGGCGGCAATCTGCCTGTAGGCGGCGCAGAAGTGATCGACGCGAAGGGCAGCTATGTGATGCCGGGCATTGTGGATGCTCATTGTCATGTGGGGCTGTATGAGGATACCATCGCTCAGGCAGGCGCGGACGGCAACGAGGCGACTGATCCGGTCACACCGCATCTGCGCGGGATCGATGCCATCAATCCTTCCGACCGCAGCTTCAAAGAAGCGCTGGAACATGGCGTAACCACCGTTGCTACCGGTCCCGGCAGCGCAAATGTGATCGGCGGTCAGTTTGTCGCCATGCATACCTATGGCAAGTATGTGGATGACATGGTTATTAAGGAGCCGTTGGCGCTCAAGACCGCTTTCGGAGAAAATCCGCGCCGCGTATACGGTAAGATGAATCGCTGTCCCAGCACGCGCATGGGTACGGCGGCGGTGTTCCGCGAAGCATTTGTGGGTGCGCAGGAATACGCACGCAAGATGGCGGATCCCGATGAAGGCAAGCGTCCGGCGCGCGATCTGAAAAAAGAAATACTGGCAAAGGCGCTTTCCGGCGAGCTGATCGTAAAATCCCATGCGCATCGCGCAGACGATATACTTACCGCGCTGCGACTGGGGCGAGAATTTGGACTCAGACAGACCATCGAGCACTGCACCGACGGATATCTGATCCTGGATGAGCTGAAAAAGCACAATGCAAAGTGTATTCTGGGACCGCTGATGACCGAGCGAACCAAGATCGAAGTGGCAAACAAGACCATTGCGGCTCCGGCTGCATTTTACAAGGCAGGTATTCCGTTTGCGCTGATGACCGATCATCCGGTAATTCCGCTGCACTATCTGATGGTGCAGGCAGCACTGTGTGTGCGCGAAGGTCTGCCGGAATACGAGGCACTCAAGGCAATGACCATCAATGCTGCCGACGTGATTGGGCTTTCGGACGTGGTGGGTAGTCTCAGGAGTGGAAAGATTGCCGATGTGGTCATGTACGACAGACATCCGCTGGATGTGCGATCTCATGTAACGCTGGTCATTGCAGGCGGAGAAAGGGTGTTCGAGAGATGAGATTTTCTAATCCGCATACGCATACTATTTTTTGCGACGGAAAAAACACGCCTGAAGAAATGCTGATGTCCGCTGAGAAGCTGGGCTTTGCATCATTGGGATTTTCAGGACACGCGCCGCAGCCCAAGGATGTTGCAAACGGTTTCGGTATACAGGACGAAAAAGCGTATATCGCCGCCATTCGTGTGCTTGCCGAAAAGAGCGAGCAGGTACGCGTTCATCGGGCGGTGGAGCTGGATCTGTACGGGTATTGCAGCCGCAGCGAATACGACTATATTCTGGGTGCGGTACACTATATCATCGGCGGCGGAGAGTGCCATCCGATCGATCACTCGGCAGAGCAGAGCAGGCGCTGTGCGGATGTGCTGTTCGGCGGTGATACGCTGCGCATGGGCAAGGCGTATTTTGAAAATGTCTGCAGTGTTATTGAAAAGTATAAGCCGGAGATCGTAGCGCACTTTGATGTGGTGACTAAATTCATTCATCGCGGCGTTGAAATCGATCAGGAAAGCCCGATCTATCGAAAGGCGGCAATGGATGCGCTGAAGCTGGCGGCAGAAAATGACGTGTTGCTGGAGGTCAATACCGGCGGCATGGCACGCGGCTATAGATATTCTCCGTATCCTGCAGACTTCATTCTCAGGGCATGGAAAGATATGGGCGGCAGAGTCATTCTGGGCAGCGATTGCCACAATGCCGATCTGCTGACTTACGGCTTTGATATTGCGCTGGAGCGTATCCGTGAGGCAGGATTTAAGTCGATTGTCCGTCTGGGCGGCTTTGGAGAGACGCTGTTTACGGAGGATGCAATATAATTCAATAAATCAGCCATCGCAGAGAGTGGATATCTGCGATGGCTTTTTGAGGAACAAAAATAAAAAGGAGAGTAAAAGGATGAACGATCTTGACTTATTGAAGCTGTCGCCCGGTGAACTGGTGGATATGGGGATATGCCCTACCTGCTTTGACCGCGCGCACAATGGTGCCTTGTATGGGGATAATGCTCATACGCTGCTGTACGAGGATGAGGATATCGAATGCTTCTTCGTGGGCAATCCGCGCTCAGAGGGACATATGGCAATTTCGACCATGCAGCATTATCACGATATGAGCGAAGCGCCCGATCACATCAATGAGAAAATTGCACGTTTTGCCAAGCGCTTCATGCTTATACTGTGTGAAGTATACGGCTGTGAAAGAGTGTATTTGTGTAGTATGTGCGACGGAGCGAATAATCATTATCATGTTCAGCTGATACCGCGCTACGCCCATGAAAAACGCGGCAGCAAAAATTTCGTAAAGCCGCGCCGCAGTTATGTGTATGACGAAGCAAAGTTTTTCCAGGTGAGAGCAATGATAAAGGAGAGTCTGCAGTAAAAATCCTCGTGCGTCGGGTATTGCTTGTGACGCTGCGTTATATGCTAAAATGATGCCGAAGCACGGTAAAAATGTCAATTCGGTGGCGAAAGAGTGGTATTTGGGCGCGAAAATGTATGATTGAGCGAATTGATATTGACGAGCTGCGGCGGATTCTATATACTTTTTTTAGCACAGGAAAGGGGAATGACAGTCATGATCCTGAAGATCGAAAATCTTTCCAAGACCTACAAGGGCGGAAAGAAGGCGGTGGATAATCTCTCGCTCGAAGTGCACGAAGGAGATATATTCGGCTTTATCGGGCATAA
The DNA here is from genome assembly GCA_964649595.1 of uncultured Oscillospiraceae bacterium. Lineage (GTDB taxonomy): Bacteria > Bacillota > Clostridia > Christensenellales > Aristaeellaceae > RGIG2066. The sequence continues at coordinate 5,747 of CAZYQB010000118.1, forward strand.
CGGCGCAGGCAAATCGACCACCATCAAGTCTATCGTGGGCATTCTCAGCTTTGAGAAGGGCGAAATACTGATCGATGGGCACTCTGTAAAAAAGGAGCCGATGCTCTGCAAGCAGATGATCGCCTATGTGCCTGATAATCCGGATATTTACGAGCATCTTACAGGCGTACAGTATCTGAACTTTGTGGCGGATATCTTCCGTGTGGGCAAACAGGAGCGCGAGGCGGCGATCAAAGAATATGCCGCCGAATTTGAATTGACCGATCATCTGGGAGACTTGGTGAGCAGTTATTCGCATGGTATGCGCCAGAAACTGATGCTGATCTCTGCGCTTTTGCACAAGCCGAAACTGATGATATTCGACGAGCCGTTTGTGGGACTTGATCCCAAGGCGATGTTTACCATGAAGGAGATCATGCATCGTTTGTGCGCACAGGGCTGCGCGGTGTTCTTCTCGACGCACGTTCTGGATGTTGCCGAAAAAGTTTGCAACCGGGTCGCCATCATCAAGGACGGCAAGCTGATCGCCTGCGGAAACATGGAGGAGATTCGCGGCGATGACAGCCTTGAGGATGTGTTTATGGAGCTGATTGAGCAATGAGAAATACATGGCTGCTTTTAAGAATACAGCTCTCCTCCATGATCGGGCTGAACAAGATCATTCACCTCAAGGACAAGAAGCTGCGCACGAAAAAGCTGATTGGGAAAATTGCTATTTTCCTGTGTATGCTGCTGGTGCTGCCGGCGTTCGGCGTATATGCCTATTTCTTTGCCAGCGGTATGCAGGCACTCGGGCAACTGACGCTTTTCCCTGCCATGATGCTGGGCGGCTTGTGCGTGATGACGCTCTTTTCGTCGCTCTCTCTCGCAAACGGTACGCTGTTTGCATTTAAGGATTACGATTTGATCGCTTCGCTTCCCGTCACGCACACACAGATTGCGGCAAGTCGTTTGCTGCTGGGCTATGTGTTCACCATTTCGTACACGACTACCGGTGTAAGCTGCGTAGATGTGAATTCGCCTCCGCCGATG
>CAZYQB010000119.1:0-1579 GCA_964649595.1 uncultured Oscillospiraceae bacterium
CTTGACTTCCTTCCTTGGCTTTCTTTTGTTACCTATCATTGACGCCCGTACACTGGGAAATTTTTTTAAGGAGGTGTTCGCTTCGGATGAATTTACTTTGAAACAAGATATTTGCTTTCGAAAGGCATTTTATTGAAAATTTTTTCAGGATATGATATATTGTAGTCAGTATGGAAAGGAGTGGATTTATGATTCGACTGGTGGAAACCTCCCAATGCTTTGAAAGCATATATGATGCGGCACAAGCGGTGCTTGCGTATGCGAGAAGCGGCAGCGAAGAAAAGAAGCTGTCTGCCACGCTGATGCTGTCTGACCGGGAATATCAGTTGGATGAGCCGCTGATTTTTGATGCAGCCGAGTGTCCGGAGTTGAAAAATATTCATCTTTCCATATATAGTCATAATACCTCGCTGTTTACTTCGAACCGACGGCTCGCCGCTTCAAGGATTGTGCGGCAGGAGAATGTATGCCTGTATCAGTTTAAGGCAGATGACGACGGCAGATATCCGCGCTTTTTAGACCTGTATGAAGGCGAAGGGCGGATGAAGCTGTGCCGTTCGCCGCATTTTACGCACGCTTTCGACCTTTCTAATGAAAATGACCGCGACAATGCCGCAAATATGGAAGGCATCTATGTGCCGCAAAGCATCGCCGATATGCTGCCCGACGGCAATCTGTATCCCATGACCATCACGCTGTATGTGGAATGGGAATTTTTTGTTCTCCACGTTTTGTCGGTGGACCGCAGCCGCACTAAGACCGATGAAAACGGCAATACGCACGTTCTTCTTAAAATCAAGGAAGACGAGCTGCACGGCTATCTGGCAAGCATGAATAAGTCTTTGCAGCCGAAGAATCGAGAGTGCTTTTTGTCGAATCACAGAGTGTTCCTCAAAAAAGGCGAGTGGTGCTATGACCATACGACCGGTCTTTTGCAGTTTATGCCGGAGCAGAATCTTCAGGAAAGAATCCTTTTCCCGATGCTCAGTCAGCTGCTTGTCTTTAAAGAAATGGACGGTGTAACCCTTGGCAACTTGCGCTTTACCGGCGTGACCGACCAGTATCTGCCCGATAACGGATATCTGTCCATGCAGGCAAACGTCATTCGCAGCGGATGGTTCAAGGTTAGAGAAGCTGCAATTCTGACCGAGAATATGCGTGGACTGACCGTAGAAAACTGCGAGTTTCAGGAAATCGGCACCAACGGCATCCTGATGTGCGGCATATCGGCGCGAGTAAATATCCATGATAATTACTTCAGCAATATTTCGATGTCTGCCATCTCTATCGGTGAACCGATCAGAGCCTGCTTAGACTGGAAAAATGCAAGCTTTGATCTGCGCATAGACCGCAACTTCTTCCGTCATATCGCCTATGACTTCCCCAGTTCGCCGGCAGTTGATATTTTCCGCGTGGATGGTCTGTCCATCTGCCGCAATACCATTGAGGAAACAGCCTATTCTGCCATTTCGGTCGGCTGGCAGTGGGAAAGCGTGCCCTTTGCGCTGGGCGAGGGCATCAACATCCGTGATGCCGAAATCGCCTGCAATCGCATCACCGACTTTATGCAGCTGCTCAG
>CAZYQB010000119.1:1679-6762 GCA_964649595.1 uncultured Oscillospiraceae bacterium
CTTAGCGAACTGTTTGAAGCCTTTCCTAAAGCGAGAGCGATTTATGAGGGAACGGGCGTAGACGGTACGGTGTAAAAATAGAAGGAGTGGAAAATATGAACGACAATAAGGTAATTCTGATTTCGATCGACGGCATGAGACCCGACGGCGTGGTAAACTGCGGCAATGCCTATGTAGCGGAGATGATGAAAAAGGGCGCTTACACTCTGACTGCTCAGACCGTCATCCCTTCGGTCACGCTTCCCTGCCATACCTCCATGTTCCATTCGGTCACCCCCGAGCGCCACGGAATCACTACCAATGATTATGTGCCGCAGGTGCGCCCCGTCCGCGGTCTGTTTGAACAGATTCACCGAAGCGGCGGCGACTGCGCCATGTTCTACGGCTGGGAGCCGCTTCGTGACATTGCGCGCCCTGCATCGCTGACCTGGGCGGAGTATTTCAACGCCTATGCCGATGAGCACACCGACGGCATACTCACCGATCGCGCACTCAAGTGCATCGAAAAGTATCATCCGGATTTCGTGTTCCTGTATATGGTCGAAACCGATGAAAAGGGCGGACATGACAGCGGCTGGATGACGCCCACCTACCTCGATTACATCTCTCATGCCATCGACAACGTAAAGCGTATGGTGGAAGCTGTGGGTGACGAATACACCGTGATCGTCACCGCAGACCATGGCGGACATGACCGTATGCACGGCACCACTCTCAAGGAGGATATGACCATCCCCATGTTCTTTATGGGCGATATGTTTACCCCCGGTGAGGAAAAGACGGGCGTGAGCATACTCGACCTCGCCCCCACCATCGCCGCTATCATGGGTGTAAAGCGCGCCCGCGAATGGGAGGGACGCGAAATTCATCTTTGATGAATTTCGCAGTGAAGTGCGCTTGCGGCGGGTTGGGAGAACGTGCGATTCGCTTCACATAAGCGTAAGCGAATACTTCATAATGACGAAGCCATTGCTTCATGCTCGCGAGAGCGAGTGCTTCACGATTGACTGAGATATAAAAACTCCTCATTCGTCCCTTATGAGAAATTACAGGGAGGAATGAGGAGTTTTGCAAGCAATTTATTCGGTTTTATCTGAGGCAAAGGTGAATTTCTCACCTGTCGGCAGCAGGCTCCATGTGGAATCGATGACCTCAGCGGTCATCAGTGGACCTTCTTTGGTGAACTTCCACTTCATCGAATCTCCGGCGGCATCGGTGGCGGTGATATACAGCGCGCCATCCTCATAATAGCCCCTGCCATCGTCCTGCAAGGTCAGGCGGTAGATGGATATCTTGGCCGAATAGCTGCCGTCGGCGTCTTTGATGAGGCTGACATTGAAGTATTCGTCGCCGTAGGAGCCGGAGGAAAAGGGATCTTCTTCGGACTGCTGCGGCAGCAGCTCGATATAATTTGCCTCGTTTACGAACAGGCTGATGGTGTGGCTTTCGATGGGATGCACGCTCTCCCATGGGCGGGCATAGTTCAGCGTGAGCGTCACTTCGCCTGCTTTTTGGAAGGTTCCGCAGAATACAGCCGTCCATGTGCCGCCTGCGCCTGCGGTGATCTCGCTGCTTTCGGCTGAAATGTATTCTTCGCTTGCGCAGGTGAGGATCTCGGGATCGGAGAAACAATAGCTCCACGAATAGCCGGTGGTGATGTTGGCAGGCAGTGCAGCATGAAGCGTATCGCCGTATTCATTGAGGTAATAAAAGCTGTTCTCGACCACATCTTTCACGCTCAATGCGCCATTTTGCGCCGCTTCAACGCTCAGCAGATGCGCTTTAAGGTGCGCGCCTTCGGAATCGCTGAGTGTGAACTGAATGACCGTGCTGCCCTGCTGTGCGCTGAAGGAGGCAAACGAGCCGACCCATGCGGCATCGCTCTCGCTTGCTTCATCGCCGAGCACCTCGCAGGAGAGCAGTTCGATCATGGTCTCATTGCCGATCTGAAAGTGCCATGAGGCGCCTGCAGTGTCGATCGGCAGCGAGACGGTCAGCACCGTATCCTCAGCGCTCAGCTCATACCATGCCGCAGGCGATGACTCTTGGGACGAAGCTGCGGAATCACTGCCTTGTGCCGATGCGCCGATCAGGCACAGAAGCAGGCACGGCAGCAGCGTGAGAAGTTTCTTCATAGTCATAAATCATACCTCTCTTTCCTGTTTTGTATATCTGTTGGACGATTTGAATTTGACAAAAGTTTCTGAATTTAAAATACATCCGAACGGCGTTTGAATGCCGTTCGGATGCTGCGTTTATGGAAGCCTGGCTATTATCTGTGCCGGGGCGGCATTTTGCCGGACTGAATGTGCGGCGCTCCCTTGTTTGCCGAGGCGGGTCTACCGGAGGAAGCGGGTCTGTCCGCAGGAGCAGGTCTGGAACCGGCAGGCGCACCGTTTTTGCGGCGCTGTGCGGCGGCGCGTGCCTGAGCTGCCTTGCGGGCGCGTGCCCTCTGACGGGCGATGCGGCGGCGGCGGCGCTCCTGTGCGGCAACGATCATCCGGGAGATGATAAGCACCAGCAGCAGCAGCACAAACAGTACGATCAGCACCAGCATCCATCCGGGCACATTTTCCCGGACCCATGCGCTCAGCGAGAAGCTCTCTTTTACGACCGGTGCGGCGGCGACCGAGCGATCCGATGTTAGCAGTGCGGTCAGCACCGTGCCGTCTTCCTGAGTGAAGGTCAGCTCGCCGATGAGCGTGCCCACTTCGATGGGCGCCACCAGATCGTGCGTGTATTTGATGGATATCCTGCTGCGGAAGTCGCTTAGCAGATCGTTCAGCTCAGACTTGAGGATGGTGACTTCGTAGCTGCCGGAACGGTTCATCAGTGCATTCAGACCGATCATGCCGCCGGAGGGATCACCCTGCGCTGCACCGGAGATCGGCTTGACCAGGTTGAGCATATTATACAGATCGTAGAAATCATAGGAAACATACTGTGCAAAGCCGTATTCCATCATGCGGCGTGTGTCCTGCCACTTTGCATGGGGAAATTTGACAGTGCTCTTGAAAACGACGGAGATCAGATTGATCTCCTGACCTGCGATCTCCTTGGTGGCAGAGCCTACCAAGCACTGTCCGGCGGCGCTGGTGGTGCCGGTCTTAACGCCCGTTGCGTACTGGTAGCGGTACTTTGAACCCCAGACCAGCATCAGATTGCTGTTTTGGATGACCTGCTCTCCGCGCAGGCTGCTCTGCTGCAGTGTGTATTCGCCGGTGCCTACGATCTTGCGGAAGGTGTAGTGCTTCATCGCCTCCTGCGTGATGATCGCCATGTCGCGTGCGGAGGTGTAATGACCTTCGGCGGTATAGCCGTGGGGATTGACAAAGTGCGTGTTCGTGCAGCCCAGCTCTGCGGCGCGGTCGTTCATCATCGCTACGAAATTATCTACGCTGCCTGCGATAATTACCGCGATGGCGTTGCCTGCATCGTTGCCCGAACGAAGCATAAAGCCGTAGAGCAGATCTATAAAGGTCATTTCCTCGCCCGGAGTGACCGGTACGACCGATGAATCGGCGGGAATATCAGCAGCTTCGACCGGAATGGTGACCACCGAATTGAGGTTGCCGTATTCAAGCGCCAGCAGCATGGTCATGATCTTGGTGGTGCTGGCAGGGTTCATGCGCTGATCTGCATTTTTTTCCAGCAGCACTTTGCCGGTGTCGCGGTCGATGAGGATGGCGGCCTGTGCATAAAGCTGATCGACGCTCAACGAGCCCGGATCGTTTTCGTCATATTCCGGTACCGACTCGTCAAAAGGCGGCAGCGTAGGCGTGGGCGTGGCGGTCGGCGCCGCATATGCCGCGGTGGATACGCTCATCATCAGCGCAATTATCATCAGCGCTATGCATATTCGTATTCTGCGGATATATGTCATGTGTGTTTTGCTCCCTTTCCCGTGGGCATTCCGCCCCATATTATATGTTTATCATACCACTTGAAACGCGGTTTGTACAGCGTGTTTTCGATAAAAAGCGCGGCTGCCTTCAAAACGACATGAATGCAAACTGTGTCTTTGACGTGAAAAAAACGGAAAAAGTTCTCAGTTTTTGAAAACGGCGCACCCTCTCATCAAAAGGCTCCCTCTAAGAGGGAGCCTTTCAGATTGGTTCTCATCCTTAGGTTGATGATATTGCCTCAAAAGGAGGCGTTTGAATAACTCCCTTCCCCATTCAAAACCAAACAAACTCATCATAAAAAGTAAACATTTACTTGAATTTCAGAAGGGTTGCGTTTATAATATAGGCAAGAAAATTTGCTCATTTTGAGTAAAAGGGGGTTTTGCACCGTGGAGCGAAAGATTCTGCTGGTAGACGATGAACCGTTGATCGTCAAGGGGCTGAAGTACAGTCTGGAAAAAGAAGGATATATCACCGAATCAGCAGCCGACGGTGAGGAAGCGCTCAATAAATTCTTCTCGGGAAGATATGATTTGATTTTGCTGGATGTGATGCTGCCCAAGATCGACGGCATTGAGGTCTGCCAGCGGATCCGTGAAAAGAGCTTTGTGCCGATCATCATGCTCACCGCTAAGGGTGATGATATGGATAAGATCATGGGCTTTGAGTACGGCGCGGATGACTATATGACCAAGCCGTTCAATATTCTGGAGGTAAAGGCGCGCATCAAGTCCATACTGCGCCGCACCACCCAGCAGCAGTTCACCGAGCAGGTGCCTCAGAAAATGGTAATGGTTCGCGACATCACGCTCAATCTGGACAACCGTTCGGTCATGGTCGGTCTGCGCGATGTCAACCTTACCGCAAAGGAATTTGACCTGCTGCATCTGTTTATGCTCAACCGCGGCAAGGTGTTCAGCCGTGAATCGCTGCTGGAAACCATCTGGAAGTATGATTACCTGGGTGATCTGCGCACCGTAGACGTACACATCCGCCGCCTGCGCGAAAAGATTGAGCGCGTTCCCAGTCAGCCGGAATACATCTTCACCAAGTGGGGAGTTGGCTACTATTTTACTGACAAGGATTAAAAAAACACTGCATTCCATACGCTGGAAGATCGTATTTGCCTATCTGCTGATCATCACCGTGGCCTTTTCCGCGGTTGCAGTTTCGCTGAT
>CAZYQB010000120.1:0-6757 GCA_964649595.1 uncultured Oscillospiraceae bacterium
ATCGGAAACAGCCACGCCGCCTTAAAATGTGCAAGCTGCGTCACGATCAATATGCCGATCAGCACAATCAGCAGTTTTTTCCACAACACCGCCGCATTTGCAATCGCCGACACCCCCAGCAGTGCCGCCAATACCGCAGTCAGCGCAGTTACACCCATAATCACAAATTTGTTGCCTTCAGGCATAGCAACATACTTTGCCGCGCCGTTCATCAGCCGAAGCACTGCCGCTGAATCATAAATCATTACGGCAAACAGCATCAGTCCGAAAATTCCTGCACCCCATGCACCCACCGTTTTCCTTAATGCATCCGCTGCATTCTCCTGCGGATGCGCTCGCCTGAGCGCGATCAGTGCGCCTGCAATCGGCAGCGCAAACAGCAGCGCCGCCAATGCAGCGATCCATCCGCTTCCGAACATTTGCGCACCATCCACTGTTACCGCATAAAACACTCGAAAAACGATGGCAATGCCGGTCAGCGTACATACGCTTCTGCGCTGCGCCGCACTTTTTTGCACCGACTTTGAAATCATCGACGCATTTTCATTCATTTCTATTATCACCTCTCCCTCATCTTTTGCCGCGCCACATTCGCACGCGTCGCGCAGGATTTTTCCGATTCCACGAATGCGGAGAGCTGATGTACAGCGGCTTTATCTGCTGCCACAGCGGCGCGCGCATAAGAATATCCTTGTTATGAGGTCTGAACGGTGCCACCGGTGCCATATACGGCTCCCCAAACGAGGTCATGCCGCACATATACACCAACATCAGCCCCACCAGCAGCATAATACCGTAAAAACCCATCAGTGCTCCGGCGCACACCACCGCTAATCGGGAGATCTGTATACCCAGCCCTACGCCATAATCGGGCAGTGCATAATTGCCCAGTCCGGTCAGCGCGATCACGATAATCAGAATCGGACTGATGATCGACGCCGCCACCGCCGCCTGACCGAGGATCAGCGCTCCCACCAAGCCGACCGACGAGCCGATCAGGGACGGCACTCTTGTGCTTGCCTCATTGAGCAGAAAAAAGGCAGTCTCCATAATGAGCACCTCCACCACCACCGGAAACGGCACTTTTGCGCGCGTTTCAATAATCGAAGTGAGCAGTCCCATCGGGATCATATGCTGATGAAACAGCGTCAGCGCCACATATATTCCGGGCGTAAACAGCGACAGCACTACGCCCAACATACGAACGATCCGCACAAAGCTGCCGTATTGCCAGCGCATAAAGGTATCATCAGAAGCATGAAGCAGATGCCAGAAGGAAACAGGCGCGACCAGCACATAGGGAGAACCGTCTACCACTACGATCACTTGTCCGTCGCTCAGACAGGAGACCGCGCGGTCAGGACGTTCCGTCTCCAGCATCTGCGGCATCAGCGAATACGGATGATCCTCTATCAGTTGCTGAAGATACCCTGTGCCCGGACATTGCGGTATATTCAGCGCCCGAATACGCTTTTTAACGATATCGAGCGCTCGTTCATTGACCACGCCCTTTAAATACATGACCGACACCAATGTTGGCATCTGTGTTCCGATGGTGAATATATCGCTGACCAGTTCTTCCGACTGAGCGATGCGCCGAATCAGCGTGATGTTGGTACGCAAACTTTCCACGAAACCTTCCTTCGGACCGTATACTACCGATTCATTACTAGTCTTATTCACTGAGCGCTTTTCGTAGCCGCGAGTCTCCATGGCGATGGCTTCCGGGCATCCGTCCACCAGCATCACCGTTTTTCCCATCAGCACCTGCTGCGTCAGTTCTTGAAAAAGCGTGATCTTTTGTGCATCGTCGATCGAAATTACATTTTTAACCAGATAATCGGCGCGTTCTTTCGGCTGAGCTTGAATCTGTTCGCTTTTCTGCATACAGGGCAACAGTATAAACTGATCGATGGTTGCACGTCCCGCCATGCCCTCCACATAAACCAAGCATACCCGAAAGCCGCAGGTAACAAGTTCTCTGAGCAGCACATCCCGATTGGGCGGTATATTCATGATCTGCTTTACTATATCCATATTTTGATCGAGTGAAGCTGAGATTTCACTTCTGAGCAATTGCGTATTCGGCTTATCCGGCATGGAAATTCCCTCCTGTCCTTTCAGCTTATTATGCCCTTATTTTTCTTCGATACACCAGCAATAAAAAAGACTCCTTTTCCGACTTGTTTCGCTGGAAACAGCCTGCCGAAAAGGAGTCTCTTTATTGCCCATACCTTCAGGCGATCAACCTGCCATTTCTCGAAGCCGCTTGAGTATCCTGCTTTCCAGGCGAGATATCTGCACCTGTGTCATTCCCAGTTCTTTTGCGATGCTGGTCTGTGTTTGCTCTAAAAAATATCTTCGCTCAATCAGCTCCCGTTCGAAGGGCTGCAGTCTATCGAGCATTTCCTTGAGCGCAATGCGCTGTATCATGTCGCTCGTTTTATCCTCGCCGATAGTATCCTGCAGCAGCATATTTCCGTCCTCGCCGATCGGTTCGCTGAGCGAGCGTACACTGCGCCCTGCCTCCATCGCCAGCACCGTCTCCTCACAGGACAGCTCAAGCCTTGCCGCCATTTCCGTCACCGGCATATTTTCGCCGTATTCCTCGATCAAGCGCGCTACCCTTACCGCATTTTCCCGGATGGAGCGCGATATGTGAATCTGTCCGTCATCGCGCAGAAAGCGGCGGATCTCTCCCATAATCAGCGGCACGGCATAAGTGGAAAAGCGCACCGTATATTCAGTATTAAAGTTCTTTAACGCTTTATACAATCCCAGCCGCCCCAGTTGATACAGATCCTCCATCTCCCGCCCGCGTCCCATGAATCGCTTTGCCACATATCTGACCAGCGCTTCATGACGCAGCGACATCTCCTGTGCCGCATCTTTGTCGCCCTGCTGTGCGCGCCGGATCAACTCCACATCGCTTTCGTTCGATCGATCGATCAAGCAAGCTGCGCCGGCTCCTGCGGCGCGCAGATCTGCTTTTTCATGCGGACTGTCGTTCCCTGTCCGGGAGTAGAATACACCTGCACGTCATCCATAAAACTTTCCATAACCGTAAAGCCCATGCCCGAGCGCTCAAATGCCTCCATAGTTGTGAAAAAGGGTTGCCTTGCCTCCTGCACATCCCGGATGCCACAGCCGTTGTCGATCACCTCCACCGTCAGCTCTCCCGCTTCGCTCATGGATGCCTTCATGCGGATGGTGCCCATGCTTTCCCTGTATCCATGAACAACCGCATTGGTTACCGCTTCCGAAACAGAAGTCTTGATATCGCCGAGCTGCTCCAGAGTGGGATTGAGTGGCAGCACGAATGCGCTGATGACCATTCGGGCAAATGCTTCGTTGGCAGGGCAGGACAGGAAATCCACCCTCATTTCATTTATGATGCTCATTTTTATTTCCTCCTACGACAGCCTTTCAATAATTCGGTACAAGCCGGACAGCTCCATCAGCCGGTCGATCTGTCCGCCGCGTGAGCGCACCGCTACACTGCCGCCGCGTCGCGCCATCATCTTGTATCGCCCGATCATCATGCCGATGCCTGAGCTGTCCATAAACTTCAATTCACTCAAATCAAAGATCAGCTTCTTTACGTTCGGGTCGGCAATCAGCCGATCCAGCTCCTCCCGAATGCCTGCTGCCGTGTGATGATCCAAATCGCCCGACAGTCGTACCGTAAGCGCACCGCGATGCTTTTCATGCGTCAGCATATCTGTTTTTTCCTCCGTCCAATTGGGATGAAAAACAGATTCTGCATTCTCCGCTTTATCACCTGCCGCAGAAAAGATCTGCATTTGTCGAAGCTGCACTTCTCTTCGACAGCTTTTTCGTAATTTTTCATCACTTGTAATTTCGATCTTTCAAAACGACATTTCAGTCATAAATTCGCGGTTTACGAACATTTTCTATTTATTTTTTGCATCATATCATGTATAATATTTTCATCGCTTACGAAAGAGAGGTACCCTTTATGAAGAAAACACTTTCCGCAATCGCAGTCATAGCCGCAATCGCAGTCGTTGCCGCTATTATCATTTTCAGCAGCTGCATTGTGACCATTCCCACCGGTCATACCGGCGTCGTAACTACCTTCGGTCGCGTTGCCGACTATACCCTCAGTCCCGGTATGCACTTCAAGACGCCTGCACAGCGCATCGTTATAATGGACAGCCGTTCCCAGAAACAGACCATCAACACTCAGGCATTCTCCAGCGATATTCAGCAGGTGAACATCAGCTGTTCGATCAACTTCTCCGTACCCGGCAACGGATGCCGCACTCTGTATGAAACGGTGGGCGTAAACTATTACGACACCATCATGATGCCGCGCCTGATGGAAAATATCAAGTCGGTATTCGCCAACTACTCTGCCGAAAAACTGATTGCCGTGCGCAACGAGTTGTCCGGGCAGGTACTCGAAAAGCTGTCTGTCGAGATGGAACCTTACGGCATTTCGATCATCAGCCTGTCCATTGAGGACATCGACTTCTCCGATGCCTTCACTGATGCCGTCGAAGCCAAGCAGGTTGCCGAACAGACCAAGCTGCGCGTTGAAACCGAACAGGCACAGCAGGTCAGCATAGAAAAGGCAGCCGCCGAGCGCCGCATCATCACTGCCAATGCCGAAGCAGAGGAGCGCGCCATTCTTGCTCAGGCGGATGCAGAGGTCGCCCGCATCGAAGCCGATGCCAAGGCATATGCCATCGAAAAGGAAGCCGAAGCCAATGAGCGACTCGCCTCTTCTCTGACTGATGAGCTTATCGAGTATCTCAAGATTTCCCAGTGGAACGGTACGCTGCCCGTTATTACCGGCGGCGCAACGCCCATCATCGATACTTCCGACCTGCTCGGTACCGGTAAGTAAGAGAGCCTTTCTTCATCTTGTTTGCGGAAAACAAATATATTTCATCATTATCAAAAGCGCGGAGCATTCCGTGCTCAGATTGTCAAAGAAGGGACTGTTGCAGAAGTAAAATTCTGCGACAGTCCCTTTGACATATCATCAGAAGATCGAAAAAGCAGAAAAGCGGAGCCAAAAGAGTATAGTTCAAAAAGCCGCACTACAGACAAGGAAAATCAGGTCGTGCGGCGGTCAGATAAATTCGGATTTTCAGGGAATTCAGTATTTGAGGATCGACTTTGGATAGAGCAAGTGTTCTCGCGTTTGTTTTCTGTTGCATTTGGCGAGATACTTCAGCAGGTTCTGAGCCATTGCATACAGATACAGTTCGGTTGTTATATTACGTACCCCGAAGGTCAGGAAGCGGGTGAAATTTCAGTTGTGCTTGAGTTCACCAAAAGCACCTTCTACCTGTATCGAACGATTCATTCGCAGCAGTATGCCTTCTTCACTTTGATTACAGCAGGCAGTGTGATACGGACACTCCCGGCAGTCCTCACAGCGGTAACGCGCCGTGGTTCGGCTTGTTCTGTCCTTTTATGCTTCTTGTGCCGATCCAATTCGCACCAGCATACGTTCGTTTTTACACACAAAGTAGTCTTTCGGCTCATAACACACCATGTTTTCGGCTCGTCCGATTTGTTCCCGAAACTTCTTTGTTTTCCGACTTTCATAATTTTGAGGCTTAATATACAATTTCGATATACTCTTCTCGTTGTTGGTGTTTCATAGTCAGCTACATCTTACAACAAAACCAGTGAGCAAGCCACCCTTTCACAGGGGCTTGCTCACTGGTTTTGTTCTGGCGCTGTTGTGCAGCAGCCCCTTCTTTTTCATATTCAAATTTTAATCTGCTTACCTCTTGAATCAGTATTCCTCTTCACCGAACATCATTTTATCCACAAACAAGATCTGAAAATCCGCCCGCGCAGAAAGCTCCACATAGCGCATTTTGCTCAGCAGCGCATCATCGGAGTTTCTCCATTCATTCCGGTTCTTGAGCATGATTCTTGCTCCGGTGCCTGCCGCATTGCCGATGGGAACGATTCGCTCCCTCATCTCCATCGGCAAAAGTCCGATCTCAACGGCGCTGTCGCGATCAATATAATTGCCGAAACCGCCTGCCAGATATAGATTTTCCACCTGATCGAACTCGATGCCCATCTCATTCATCAATACCTGCACACCCGCTGCAATGGCAGCCTTTGCAAGCTGAACCTCGCGAACATCCTGCTGAGAGATAAACACGCCATCCACCGCATCGCCGCTTAGCGAAAATGCCGGATTATCGTCAAATTCGAACAGCCTGTCATCATATTCTTCAGGGATTTCGTCCTCATCGATGCGTCCGGTTTCATCCACAATGCCGGCAGCGAGCATCTGAGCGATGGCATCCACCAAACCGCTGCCGCAGATGGTCTTTGCCTTTCCGCCGCCCAGCACCGAAATGCCGACCTCGCCGTCTGCGATCTCCACATGATCGACCGCACCGTCCTGCGCACCGCTGCCGCATCGGATATGTGCGCCCTCAAACGCAGGACCTGCCGCTGCCGAGCAACAGAGCATTTTTTCGCTGTTTCCCAATACGATCTCGCCGTTTGTGCCGATGTCGATCAAGAGCTGCATTTTCTGTGCTCGATGCATTCCACAGGCAAGCACCGCCGCCAGCGTATCCGCCCCCACATAGCCTGCAACGCACGCACCCAGAGTTACATACGCGTTGTCAAAACTCATGTTCAATTCATGTGCCTTCACCGTCAGGCTGCGCTTATAGACCGGTGTAAAGGGTGAGCGCGTGATATAGCCCGTCTCCAGCCCTGCCAGCAAGTGCATCATAATGGTATTGCC
>CAZYQB010000121.1:0-6697 GCA_964649595.1 uncultured Oscillospiraceae bacterium
GCCATTCAGCCAGACCCTTCACGTTCGGAAGGTCTGGCTGCTTTTTAATGCAGCAATCCACTTTTGCCGCGCACACCATTGACACACCCTTATATTATATGTTAAAATATCCACACTCTGGTAAAATTTTCTTTATTGAAGATTTATCCAAATCACCCAGTTAAAGGAGTATGTACAATGAACAAACAGACATTGCACCGCATAGGTATTCTGCTGTGCGTACTGCTGTGCATGGCTTTCGCATTTCCCGCCATGGCGCAGAGCACCGAAAGTACCTCCGACGCAGAAGCTAAGCTTCTGCTCCTGCTCAACGGTGAGCCGGTAGAGCAGGCCGTTCTCAATCTCTCCGTTTCCCCTACCCTTCAGTTTACCGCCAACAAGCCGGTTACTTGGAAAAGCGGCAGCACCCGCTACGGCACCATCAGCCAGACCGGTCTGCTGACCTGCCTCTCGCCGAGAACCATTTTCATCAGCGCAACCGCTGCCGACGGTGAAAAGGTAGTGTGCGAAGTGCGCATGGTCAGACTGGTCACCGGCATCACGCTCTCCGGCAACACTCTGATGACCGCAGGCGGCTACACCGATCTTTCCGCCCAGGTCACTCCTTCCAATGCTGCCAATAAGAATATCAAGTGGACCAGCTCCGACACCTCCGTTGCCACCGTCAACAGCCGCGGCAGAGTTACCGCAAAGGATATCACCGAAGCAAAAACCGTAACCATTACCGCTTCGGCAACCGACGGCAGCGGCATCACCGCAGAGCATACCATCACCGTAAAACCGCCGGTTCAGAGCATCAGCATCACCTCCAACGGCGAAAAGGTCCAGACCGTATATGTTGACATCAACGATCCCACGGTCGATCTGGATGCGCTGATCCTGCCTGCCGCCGCCCGTCAGGATGTTGTTTGGAGCAGCTCCCGCACCAACTACGCCACTGTCGATGCAAACGGCGTAGTTACCGTAAAGCGCACCGGCAGCGTCACCATCACCGCCACCACACAGGACAGAACCAAGAAGAAGGCTTCCGTCACGATCGTTGCCGTGTGCCCGGTCCAGAGCATCACCGTCTCCGGCAGCACCAGCGTGACCGGCGGCAAGACGATCTCCCTATCCGCCGACGTTGCCCCTTCCAATGCCACCGAAAAGGCTGTCAAATGGGCCAGCTCCGATACCTCCGTTGCCACCGTTGACAGTCGCGGCAGAGTCACTGCCAAGAAGCTGTCCACGGTACAAACGGTTGTTATCACCGCCTCGGCAACCGACGGCAGCGGCGTCGTCGGCACGCACACCATCACCGTAACGCCTGCCATCCAGAGCATGAAGATCACACGCAGCGGTGAGAGCATTTCCAATCTGACCGTTGACATCGATGATACCTCCGTCGATCTGAGCGCCCTTATCACGCCTGCAGATGCCTGTCAGGATGTCAAGTGGACCAGCTCCAATACCCGCCGCGTGGTTATGGATCAGGACGGACACCTCAACGCCAAGGGCACCGGCAGCGTTACCGTTACCGCAACCGCCAAGGACGGCAGTGACAAGAAAACATCCATAACGGTAAACATTGTGCGCTCAGTCAAGAGCATCACCATCTCCGGCAGCACCAGCGTGACCGGCGGCAAGATGATCTCCCTATCCGCCGGCGTTGCCCCTTCCAATGCCACCGAAAAGGCTGTCAAATGGACCAGCTCCGATACCTCCGTTGCCACCGTTGACAGTCGCGGCAGAGTCACCGCCAAAAAGCTGTCCACGGTACAAACGGTTGTTATCACCGCCTCGGCAACCGACGGCAGCGGCGTCGTCGGCACGCACACCATCACCGTAACGCCTGCCATCCAGAGCATGAAGATCACACGCAGCGGTGAGAGCATTTCCAATCTGACCGTTGACATCGATGATACCTCCGTCGATCTGAGCGCCCTTATCACGCCTGCAGATGCCTGTCAGGATGTCAAGTGGACCAGCTCCAATACCCGCCGCGTGGTTATGGATCAGGACGGACACCTCAACGCCAAGGGCACCGGCAGCGTTACCGTTACCGCAACCGCCAAGGACGGCAGCAACAAGACCGCAACCGTCAAGGTAAATGTCATTCGTGAAGTTAAATCGATCACCGTCAGCGGCAATACGACAATTGCAGGCGGCACCTCAGGCAAACTGACCGCAGCGGTGCTGCCTTCCAACGCCACCAACACCGACGTTACATGGAGCAGTTCCAACGCCGAATTGCTTACCGTCAACAAGTACGGCTATATTGAAGCCGCCAAAGTCACCGCGCCTCAGCAGGTCACAGTTACCGCAACCGCCAAGGACGGCAGCGGCGTAACGGGCAGCATCGTCATCAATATCACGCCCCGTGCCAGCAAGGTGAACATCCTTGAAAGCGGCAAGATCGTCAGCAGCGCAGGCATCGATCTGGGCGGCACAAAGACGGTGCAGCTCGCCGCACAGATCGCACCGGCTGCTGCTGCACAGGATGTTAAGTGGTCCAGCTCCAACACCAAATATGCCACCGTCAACCAGAACGGTCTGGTCACCGGTCTGCGCACAGGCACCGTCACCATTACCGCCACCGCCAAGGACGGCAGCAATGTAAAGGGCAGCATTACGGTCACCATCGGCATATTGGTCAAAAAGCTGACCATCACCGGCGCCAAGGAAGTTACCGGGGGCAACAGTATTCAGCTGAGTACCACGGCGCTTCCTTCCAATGCTACAAATAAAACGGTCATCTGGAGCAGCTCCAATGAATCGCTTGCCACGGTCAGCAGCAAAGGCGTTGTTACCACCTCAGCCGTAAGCGCTCCTTCTCAGGTTACGATCACTGCCACAGCCAAGGATGGCAGCGGCACCTTCGCACAGTACACGCTCTCCATCGTGCCGCCTGCACAGAGCATCAGCATCTCCCGTCTGGATGCCGCAACAGGAAACGTACTGATTCTGCTGGCACAAACCGGCACCGCCCAGCTTTCCACCTCTGTCTATCCGTCAACCGCAAGCCAGAATGTAACTTGGAAGAGCAGCGACCGTTCCGTTGTCACCGTTGACTCCAACGGCAGAGTCAATGCCAAATACTCCGGCACTGCCAAGCTCACCGCAACCGCAACCGACGGCAGCGGTGTCAAGGCGGAAATCTGGGTCGGCGTAAGCACCGTTCTGAGACCGTATTATCTCGAAGTTGACCGTGCAAACTGCGTAGTGCGCGTATACGAGCGCGGCGAAGATAACTCCTACTCCAAACTCATCAAACGCATGATCTGCTCAATCGGACGTGCAGGTCTGCCCGTACCGAAAGCCGGAATGTACGAAATGCACGGCGGCAAAATGGTATGGATGGACCGCGTAGCCATGTACGCTACCCGAATACAGGATGCCTTCCTGTTCCACTCCGTAACCTACACCAAGGGCGCTATGGACCGTCTGGATGCCGATGCCTACGGTCTGCTGGGCACCAGAGCTTCCGCAGGCTGCATCCGTCTGCTGACCGGCGACGCAAAGTGGATCTATGACAACGTCGAGAAAAAGACCTTCATGCGCTATGTGACCGGCGTGCGCGATATCAATGAATACGGCGCAGTTACCAAGCCTGCGTTGGTCAGCGGCAATTGGGATCCCACCAACCCCGATCCTTCCAACCCCGACTTCGATCCGACCTACTCCTCTGATGTAGAATAACCTTACTTTCGCCCGATGCGCTGCAAAAACAGTGCATCGGGCAGCTTTTTCTTCCCTTGTCTAATCGATTACGATTTTTTAGGATTTATCCTGAAATTGCCTAAAACATTAAATTATTCACACCTTGGGAACATTTTGGATTTTGTGATATACTAAATAGTTGTATATGATCTGGGCAGGAAATCATATACTGCTTTCCTTCGGGAAGGCGCAGCGGAAGGATTTTAACCGAGATGCGTTCAATCGTCCGGTTAGTTCCTTCCGTTTGCTTTTTTATGTCCCTGATTAACCGAAAAAAACTTTGCAGCATCCGGGAGCTTTTCGACAGCATACACAGTCAAAGCTCTGTTTGAAAGAAAATACATCCAGAACACATTCTCAACAGTGTATGTAATGATTGCGAAAAATAATTTGGGAAATTTACGACAAAACGCAAATTTCGTTTTGCTTTTGCGGCGTTTTGTATTATAATAGAGTTGAGTGAGTTTATATGCGCGCCGACTGGACGTGCTTATCCCTTCAGGACAAATCCGGGAGGATTATATATATGACACATCTGAGCTATTACTGGAATCAGTTTATCACGCTGTTGAAAAGCCTCAGTGCAAATATGGGACTTTGGAATGCGCTCGACATTCTTTTGGTCGCTCTGCTGATCTACTACGCCACAAAAGTCATCCGTCAGACCCGCGCCAACTCAGTTTTAAAGGGCTTTGTGCTGCTGATAGGCATCATGTGGCTCAGCGAAGTATTCGCCCTTCATACGATCAACTGGCTGCTTCGTCAGGTAATGAGCACAGGTACCATCATGCTGGTCGTACTCTTTCAGCCGGAACTGCGCCGCGCGCTTGAACAGATGGGACGCACCAGCTTTATGTCCAATCTGACCGGAAACGCCAACAGCCGCAGCGCACGCCTTGCAGAACGCAATACCGAGGAAATCGTTCATGCGCTAATCAATCTCTCCCGCCGCAAGGTCGGCGCACTGATCGTCATGGAGCAGCAGACCGGTCTGAAGGACATCGTCTCCAGCGGCACCGTGCTGGATGCGGAAATTTCCAGTGGACTGATCGAAAACATATTCGAGCCGAATACGCCGCTGCATGACGGCGCAGTCGTCATGAACAACGGTCGCATCACTGCCGCCGCCTGCTTTCTGCCGCTGTCGGAAAACTCCTCCATCAGCAAAGAATTGGGCACCCGGCACCGTGCGGCATTGGGCATTTCGGAAACCACCGATGCAGTCGTGCTGATCGTATCCGAGGAGACCGGCGTCATCTCGATGGCACGCGAGGGCAAACTCACCCGCTATCTGGACAGCAAAACGCTCACCTCCATCTTGATGAATGTATTCAATCCCCAGTCTCCTGCCGTAGGACGCGCAGTCGTGGGGCGTGTAAGCTCGATGCTCAAGCGAAAGGAGAAGAGCGATGAACACAAATAACCACGAATCCATGAAACAGCATTTCATCGAAGGCATTAAGAGAGTCTTTCAAATATTCCTTAGCGCCATTTCGCGCAATTTGGGTTGGAAGATATTTTCTCTGCTCTGCGCAATACTGCTGTGGAGCTATCTGATCACCAGTGATTCTACCATCACCCGCGATAAAACTGTATCAAATGTAGAGATCACCACCAGCGGTCTATCGGTGCTCAACAGCCGCGAGCTGGCACTTCTGACCGATCCCACTACGCTGCTGGGCGAGGTGAACGTGCGCGTGCGCGTTCCTCAGGCAGAGTATTCCCGCGTGTCCAGCGACACTGTTCGAGTGGAACTGGATCTCTCCCAGATCCGTCAGACCGGGCGGCAGGAAGTTGAACTGGTAGGCATAAGCAACTATGGCGAAGTGCTGCAGGTCATTCCCTCCCGCATTGAGATCGTGGTCGAAGAGCTCGATCAGCGCACCATTCCCGTCAATGTTGAGTTGGTCGGCACTTCCGAAAATTCCGGCTACTGGTACAATATTTCAAGGATCAACCCGATCAACATCAGCGTATCGGGTCCTGCCTCACTGGTGGAGCAGGTCGCCTCGGCTCGTGCAACCATAGACGTGACCGGACTGACGCAGAGTTATGTGCGCAGCGCTCCCACCGTCCTGCTGGACGCATCCAACAACGAGCTGCCCTCCACGCTCTCCAAATCCTCCTCCTCGGTAGCCATCAGCGTATCCGCCTACCCGGTCAAGCAGATCAGCATCTCCGCTTCCATCGATACCGCAACCGTAGGCACGCCGCTGGAAGGCTACACCGTTTCTCACATCCGTATTCAGCCGGACGTGATTACCGTAGCCGGATCAGAGGAACTGCTGGCAGAGCTTGAGGAGCTGTCGTTCACGCCCATCGATCTGACCGGACGCAAGCAGAGCTTCTCTACGGTGCTTCCGATCACCACGCTCAACAGTCTTGCATATATGTCCAGCGAAGAAGTTACCATCACCGTATATATCGAAGAACTGGATGTCACCCGTACCTTCCGCAGCATATCCCTGAGCACGATAGGCAAAAAGGATACTTCCCAGATCATGCTGGGCAAACAGTCGGTAGATATCAAGATCACCGGTCCTTATTCTTCGTTTGAATCGCTCACACGCGACAAGATCACCGCCCGCGTCAATGTAGCCGATCTGAGTCCAGGCAGCTATACGCTGCCGGTCGAAGCGCTGGTCGACAATCATCCCGAATTCACCTTTGAGGTAGAGCCGAAAACGATCAGCGTTACGGTGCTGGAGTAATCCCCCCGACATCCTTAAAATAATTCACACACAGAATTTACACACAGAAGGAAGGTTTGACATTGGGACAGAATCAATTTGCAGAATCTCTGGTTGAGGTCATGCTTTCATGGATGCGCTGGCTGACGAGCTGGTTCTGGAACATCGTCAACTCGGAAGGCATTTCCGGCGGCGGCTTCCTGCAGTGGTTCGCCGACAACGGGGTAGCCCTTTCCGTATTTCTCATCATCGCAGGCGCCGTCATCTATTTGATCATCTGGATGATCCGCTGGAGACCCCACTGGCTG
>CAZYQB010000122.1:0-6452 GCA_964649595.1 uncultured Oscillospiraceae bacterium
GCTGGCTCCTCCTCCGTCCCGGCTCACGTCGAGATGATGGGTCTGATCGGCGCCGGCAACAACCCCATGGTCGGCATGACCGTTGCGGTTGCCGTTGCGATCGAGCAGGCTGCGAAGTAATAAAAAACTCGATCACCTTCTAATTCGTCAGTAAATGTTTCTCCGCATCACCGGATCAAAAACCTGATGATGCGGAGTTTTTTGATCTGCATATGCAAACAGACCGCTTCGTCTCTTCTCTGTTCGGGAAGATCGCGAAACGGTCTGTTTCAGTATTCACTTACAACATTTACTTATCCACAGATGCTTACGCATCCATATAAAACTCTGCCAGATCATCCAGCCTGAGCAGCATCGGCGCATTGCCTCCGGCAGCCCCTGTATCGATGTCGATCCATGTTTCGGTGTGCAGCGCTCGATTTTCCGGATATCCGTAATACATAATCGGTGTATGTCCGAATACGGTGGTTACATTCTCGAAATACTGTTCCCCGATCGCTGGACGATGCCATAATAGCTCATGCTCCCGATACTGCCGGAGCTTCTTTTCGGGATGAAAATTGCCCAACCCTGCATGGACCAGCAGAAAATCTCGTTCTCCTGCCGTTACCGTTGCATACAGCGGCGTGTCCTCCAGATAATCAAGCAAATCTCGTGCCCGCTGGCAATCGCGATGACTTAGGCGGCGCAACGAATGTACCGTGACCTCGGCTCCGTTCATCATCCAATTCATGAGACTGTGCATTTTGTTTTCATCCAGCGAATCGAGCGCCTCTCCGGTGATTGTTTCAAACAGAAACGAACAGGATAGCAGCATCTGTTCGTGATTGCCGCGCAGCAGTTCCACGTTGGACTGCTCCATCATCCAAAGGAGTGTTTCGATGCCGCCGTCACCGTTGCGGTCGATCACATCGCCCAACACATACAGAAAATCATCTTCTCCGAATCCTGCCTTATCCAGCATCTGCCGAAACTCCTTCAGCGGATAACCGTGAAGATCACTGGTCACATAGATCACACTCTCACCCCGCTTACCGATGCCGTTCGGAAAATCGCCGCTTCATCCCGCAAAAGTGATGTACCTGCAATCACTTAATCAAAGCGTTCAGTCTGTCGAGCTTTTCTGCCTGATCGCTGCACTTGGCGTAAACATCACAGAAGGAATTGTATACTCCATCCTCGCCGCGAGACAGTGCGATCTGCTCCTCAATCGTGATGCTGCGGAATGCGCCGTAATAACACTTGCCCAGAGAACGCAGAGTCTCAAAGACAGACTTGGGATCATGGCGCTCGGGATTGCCGAAGTTCATGCCGATATTATTTTCGATATGCGGAACCAGCTCCAGCAGATGCTTGTTGTCACCGCAGTAGTGGATATAACCGCCGCCGAAGTGACGCAGCAGCTTCTCGGTATAAGGCTTCATGAACTCATGGATATGCTCGCGGTTCAGCAGCGTGCTGGTATCCTCGCTGACCTTGAGAGGTGTTACAGCAGGCAGAACCAGACCGTTGTAGTGGCACACATAATCCTTGGGCTGAATGATCTCAAAGCACTTTTCCATGCCGTAGATCTCACAGGCAACCGACAGTTCCAGCACATGATGCACCAGGTCGGGATCATCGTAGAGCGCATAGAAAAACTCATCGCCCATGAACAGATGCGCCATATCGATGGGACCCTGCAGGTCCATCGGATAGATCCCAATGCCGGTGCCCTGAAGCATTTCCTTCATGTAGCGCATCTGCTCGAGACCCATCTTGAATTCATCGGATTCTTCGATGGATTCCACGGTCATTTCCTGAAGCTCATCCTCATCCAGATGACCCAGCAGCCAGGGCATCTTATCCTCAAAGAAGGTCTGCTTGAGACCGCCCAGCAGCGTGCACAGCGCACCTACGCCCACATTGGCACGCACGGAAGGCACCGCGTCGCCATCGGCAAGAGCAGTGGTCAGCGCGCCGCGCAGCTGATTAACAAACATCTTTTCCACATCATAGTGAATTTCGACATTGTTGTAAACCGGCAGCTTCTCCAATTCAGGCAGATCGGTCAGATGTACCAGCAGACTGCATACGCCTTTTTCGCCTTTCCACTGGCGCAGCTGCTTGCGTGCACTCGCCTCGTGCTTGGCAGCTCGTTCTCTGAGCATGGGCAGAAGTTCGCCCTCGATATATCTCATCTCCGGAAGCATTTTAAAATCCCCCTTTACATTATTCACCTTTATACCCGATCACGCAATCGCGCGATCTATTGTTCTTATCATACCAGATATTCGTAAATTTCTATAGTGTTTTAGAAGTGCGGAGAAAAAAATTCCGTTATATACTTTCGTCTTTTTTATATCAAACGCATAATACTCCCTAATTATACATTCATTTTCCCATAATATCAGGGCTTTTTACCGTCCAGAATGTTAATTGAAGATGTATAACCTGTGTTCTCTTGCTTCATACATTTAACGGTGCTACAATTGAGAAAAATTACATTCAGAAAGGAAGGATATCCTATGTCCTCCAGGCTTTCTAAAATGTTCGGCACTCAGGATATGACTGTCGGCAAGCCGCTTCACAATCTGGCAATGTTTTCCATCCCGCTACTGATCGGCAACATCGCACAACAGCTCTACAACACAGTCGATGCCTACGTTGTAGGCAACTACACCGGCGCAATCAGCGACTATGCGCTGGGCGCAGTTACCACCAGCGGTCCGATCCTGAACCTGATGCTGCTGCTGTTTATGGGCATTTCCACCGGCGCGGGCATACTGGTTTCTCAGTATTTCGGCGCACAGCGCAAGGATGATATGAATACCGCCATCGGCACCTGTCTGACGCTGACGCTGATTGCCTCGATCATTGTCATGATTATAGGTCCCATTATCACCCCGCCGCTTCTCAAGCTGCTGGGCACCCCGATTGAGCAGTATGATATGGCGGTTCAGTATCTGACCATCATCTTTCTGGGCATCATCGGCACCGGCTATTACAATATCGTTTCGGGTATTCTGCGCGGTATGGGCGATTCGGTCAGCCCCCTGATCTTCCTGCTGGTTGCCTGCGGGCTGAATATCGTGCTGGATCTGCTGTTCGTTATTAAGTTCGGCATGACCACCGACGGCGTTGCATGGGCAACGGTCATCGCGCAGGGTGTTTCCGCAATTCTGTGTCTGATCCGTCTCTTCCGTATGAAGGGAGACGTTGAGATCACCCAAAAGACGCTCGTTCCCGATCAAGAGATGAGCAGGAGCATCATCAAGCTCGGTCTGCCCTCGGGCATGACGCAGGGCATCTTCTCGCTCGCCGCCATCGTGGTTCTTAATCTGACCAACACCTTCGGTCCCGACTTTGTTACCTGCTCGGGCATCATCATGCGCGTGGACGGCTTCGCCATGATGCCCAACTTCACCTTCGGCATGGCAATGACCACTTACGTCGGTCAGAACATGGGCGCCCGACAGATGAAGCGCGTCGAAGAAGGCGTGCGCGTCGGTATGCGTGCCGGTCTTGCCATCTCGGTCGTTCTTGTTGCCGCCATTCTGATCTTCGGCGAAACTCTGATGCGTCTGTTTACCCAGACCGAATACATCGTTACCACCGGCGTTCGCATGATGCGCATACTCGCAGTCGGCTATGTGGCAATGGCGATCACTCAGAGCCTGTCCGGCGTCATGCGCGGCGCAGGTGACACCATGCCCCCCATGTGGATCTCACTGATTACCACGGTCATCGTGCGCGTGCCGATCGCTTATATTTGGGCTGCCGCCACCAAATCTTCCGCAATGCCCAGCGGCTCTCCCGATGCGATCTATGCTTCGCTGCTGATCTCCTGGGTGTTGGGCGCAGTGCTCACCGTCATCGTATACCGAATGGGCAGATGGCGCGAAAAGGGTCTGCTCACCGGCACCACTGCCTAAAGGCAGATCATTCTCCCGTCTCAATAACGGGAGAATTTTTCTCGTCCTTGCACCCATCTTTAATTTATGCTATACTGAATTTACACGATATGCAAAGGAGAGTAACGCACTATGATCGATATCCTATTCGTATCGGATTATGTATGCCCCTACTGCCTGCTGGCAAAAGAAGCCCTCAAACAGGCTGTTGAAATCGGCGGGATGGAAGTTTCCGTCCGTTTCCAGCCGATGGTTCTCAAATCCAAGCCTCAGGTTCGCATGACTACTCCACCGGTCCCTGCTATCGTCGCACGCTTTGAAAAGCTGGGCAGCGCCTCGAAGGATCTGGGCATCAATATGAAGATCCCGCCAAATGTAGAGCCACGTCCCGTAACCCATCTCGCTTTTCAGGGGCAGCTCTATGCTCGCGATCACGGCAAGGGTGATGAATACAACGACCTGATGTATACCGCCTATTTCGTGGAAGAACTCAATATCGGAGATATTGATGTGCTTCGCTCCCTCGCCGAGCGCGTGGGACTCGACGGCGAGGATTATGTGCGCGCGCTCAAGGAAGGCACCTATGAAGCAGAGCATAACGAGCGCGTACGCGTCACCCGTGAAGAACTCAAGGTCGGCAGTGTCCCTACACTATTCATCAACGGCGAAAAGACTCAGTTCTCCCAGTACTCGGTCGGCGAAATGCTCGAAGTTCTCATGGGTCATGAGAGCAGCGGCGGTTTTTCCTGCGGGGAGGAAGGATGCTGAGTCGTATTCCATAAGAATACGGCTTCAGACCGCTTCACCGTGAAGTACGCCTGCGACGCATTCTGAGTTAACGCGACCATTCCCTTTCACAATGATATAAACAAACGCAGCCCGAGCAACTTTCATAGTCACTCAGGCTGTGTTACTTTATATCGGCAACTTATGACTGTCGGCTCTGCCGACCGCAGAGACATCCTCGCTTAGCGTCGTTCCGATTCGCAGTAAAAGCAGCGATAGGTCTTGCGGTCGCCTTCATCGGTCAGGCAGAAGATCTGCTTGAGAGAGGGCTCCACGGTGGTAATGCAGCGCGGATTGTGGCACTTTATCACGTCTACCACCTTTGCAGGCAGAGACAGCTTCTTCTTCTCAATGATCTCACCGTTTTCAATGATATTGACGGTGACATTAGGATCAATGAAGCCTACGATGTCAAGATCGATGTCGATCAGGTCATCGATCTTGATGATATCCTTGCGCTCCATCTTGTTGGACTTGACGTTCTTGATAATCGCTACGCTGCAGTTCAGCTCTTCCAGATGCAGATGACGATATATCTGCATTCCGTTGCCGGAAGTAATGTGGTCAATTACAATACCACGCTTGAAGCCGTCGATATTCATGCCTTCACCCCCAGCATTTTCATAATCAGAGCCATACGGGCATACTTGCCGTTCAAGACCTGATCGAAGTACTTTGCGCGCGGATCATCATCTACATCCACCGGGATCTCATTGACGCGAGGCAGCGGATGCAGCACGATGGTATCTGCCTTGGCGCGATTCAGCATCTGACGAGTCAGAATATAGCAGTCCTTCAAGCGCTGATAGTCTGCTTCGTTAAAGAATCGCTCACGCTGTACGCGAGTCATATACAGAACATCCAGTTCACCCATCACATCCTCCATGCGGGTAACCTCCACATAGGGGATATTGTTCTTCTCCAGAACGCCGCGGCGGATATAATCCGGAATCTTCAGTTCATCCGGCGAGATCAGCACGAACTTGATGTTCTCATAGCGCGACATCGCCATGATAAGCGAATGTACGGTGCGTCCGAACTTCAGGTCGCCGCACATACCGATGGTCAGATTATCCAGACGTCCCTTTTCACGGCGAATGGTCAGCAGATCGGTCAGAGTCTGAGTGGGATGGTTATGCCCGCCGTCGCCCGCGTTGATAATCGGCACGCGAGACTTGAGCGTTGCCGCCATCGGTGCGCCTTCCTTAGGATGACGCATGGCGATGATATCAGCATAGCAGCCGACGACACGAACGGTATCGCCTACCGTTTCGCCCTTGGTGGCGGAAGAGGAGCTGGCTTCAGAGAAGCCCAGTACACTGCCGCCCAGCTCAAGCATTGCCGCCTCAAAGCTCAGGCGAGTGCGAGTGCTCGGCTCAAAGAACAGAGTCGCCAGCTTCTTGCGCTTGCAGACCTCTGCATATTTGTCGGGATTAGCGATAATGTCCTCTGCCGTGTCCAAGAGACCTTTGATCTCCTCAACCGACAGATCCTTGATGTCGATCAGGTGAAACATGATTTTTGTTCCTCCAGTTGTATCCTCATGGGATTCAGGCTTCTCCTTGAGGGGAAGGCTTTTGGCATGGTTACTTAATTCTTACTTCTTCATCCAGCTCTCGTCGGAGGGATTGTTGCGGAAAGCGATCAAGCGTGCCTTATCCTCAGCAGCAATGTAGCCTTCTTCGGCAGCGACCTCAACCAGAGCATCGAGGTTGGACAGGCTGTAGTTTACCACGTTCGCTTCTTCCAGCCGCTTGCTGCCCTTCTTCATGC
>CAZYQB010000122.1:6462-6671 GCA_964649595.1 uncultured Oscillospiraceae bacterium
GGCTCCTGCTTCGCGCAGTACATTGACGACCTCGATACAGCTGCCGCCGGTGGAGATCAGGTCTTCAATAACAACAACCTTCTGACCGGGCAGGAGCTTGCCTTCGATCTGATTGCCGCGACCATGATCCTTAGCACCGCTGCGAACATATCCCATGGGCAGGTTCATCAGATGACCTACGATGGCGGCATGAGCAATACCGGCGGTGG
>CAZYQB010000123.1:0-6657 GCA_964649595.1 uncultured Oscillospiraceae bacterium
ATGATATGTGCGACGTAACGCTGCATCGCGGCGGTCAGCCTTTGTATTATTATCTGATCTCCGTCGAGTAAAATAATGGTTGGCTGAGTCATGTTTTAAAATAGTTTTCGCCTGCTTCGTGTTTTTGCGGAGCAGGCGTTGTTTTGTTTGGGATATAGATGACCAAAGGGTTTTCGGCGTGAGGGAGTGAATAACGCTTTTAACAATAATAAGGTTGCTTATTGAAAGACAAGGAAACGAATTCCCTCAGTCACCTTCGGTGACAGCTCCCTCGGGGCGGGGACCTTTTGGAAGAGAGAATTGAAAGGAAGGAGGATGAAGAATATGGAGTTGTCCGATCTCAAGGGCGTGGGCGCTGTACGGCTGAAAGCGCTGAAGGAGGCGGGCATTGACAGCATACGCGCGCTGGTGGAATATCTGCCGGTAGGATACAGGAATTTGGACGATGTGCGCGAGTTGGCGCTGCTGTCTGCCGGGGACGAGGCGGCAGTGCGGGTACGCGTGGCAGGTGCGGTCAACGTGCATATTGCGAGCAGGAAGTTGACGGTGATTAAAACGCGCGTGCAGGATGCCAGCGGAAAAATGACGGCGGTATGGTATAATCAGCCGTGGCTGAAGGAGGCGCTGACACCGGGACGGGAATTGCTGCTGTACGGCAAATGCGAAGCTCGGTTCGGAGAACTGCAGCTGGTAGCGCCGGCGATCGAAAGTGGCGGAGGAATCCGGGCGGTACACAAGCCGATTGCGGGCATCAGTGAGAAGCTGCTGATGAATCTGATCGATCAGGCGCTTGAAAAAATGGACGGGTATTGGCATGATGAGCTGCCCAAAGGAATTCGGGAGAAGCATCGGCTGTGCGAGAGGAATTTTGCGCTGTATAACGCGCATCATCCGTCGAGCGAGGCGGCACTTTCGGCGGCAAGACGGCGATTGGCGTTTGAGGAGCTTTTGACCTTTCAGGCGGGACTTTGGCTGCTGCGCGGCAGCAAGCAGGAGGGAATACGGATCGAATGCGGCGAAAATGCAGATGAAGAATTTTGGGGCACGCTGCCGTTTGAGCCGACCGGTGCGCAAAGGCGTGTGCTGAGGGAAGTGATTGCCGATATGCGCGCGCCGTATCCGATGGCGCGGCTGGTACAGGGCGACGTGGGCAGCGGCAAGACGGCGATCGCGTTTGCGGCGATGTATGCCTGCGTGAAGGCGGGCTGGCAGTGCGCGCTGATGGCACCGACGGAGATACTGGCTTCTCAGCACATGGAGAGCGCGCAGCGAATGCTGGCGCCTTTGGGGATCAAGTGCGGACTGCTGACGGGCAGTCTTACGGCGAAGAAAAAGCGGGAGGCGCATCAGGCGATCGCATCGGGCGAGTGGCAGGCGGTGATCGGAACACACGCGCTGATTACCGAGACAGTGCAGTATAAAAATCTGGGATTGGTGATTACTGACGAGCAGCACCGGTTCGGAGTGCGGCAGCGGAGTATGCTGTCGGAGAAGGGAAGCTCACCGAACGTGCTGGTGATGTCGGCAACGCCCATTCCCAGAACGCTGTCGCTGATACTGTATGGAGATCTGGATATATCGATTGTGGACGAACTGCCGCCTGGAAGAACGCCGGTAAAGACCGGCATCGTGCCGGAGGCAAAGCGAAAGGATATGTATGGATTCTTGCGAAGCGAGGTGCAGAAGGGGCGGCAGGTGTATGTGGTGTGTCCCTTGATCGAGGAATCCGAAGCGGTGGACGCGCTGCCTGCGGAGGCGGTATATGAGAAGTTGCGGACGGAGGAGCTGAGTGATCTGAGGGTTGCGCTGGTGCATGGGCGGTTGAAGGCGGCGGATAAGGACTCGATTTTGAGTGCATTTCATCGAGGGGATCTGGATGTGCTGGTTTCGACGACGGTCATTGAGGTGGGCGTGAATGTGCCCAATGCCAGTGTGATGGTGATCGAAAATGCGGAGAGGTTTGGCTTGGCGCAGCTTCATCAGTTAAGAGGACGTGTCGGGCGCGGTGCGGCGGTGTCCTACTGCTTTTTGATGGCGGAGCCGAATCAGCGGCTCAGACTGCTGGTCAAGAGCAATGACGGCTTTGAGATCGCGCAGAAGGATATGGAACTGAGAGGTCCGGGCGATCTTTTTGGGGTCAGGCAGTCGGGTGAACTGGCACTGGGCGCGTGCGCCTGTGTGGGAGACAGTGTGCTTTTGAAGCAGACGCATGACGCGGCAAGGGAACTGTTGAAATATCCAGATTCGGCAGAGGCGAAGGCAGTGATCGAGCTGGCACGAGTGAGGTATCCGAATTCGTTGTCGCTGGCGCTGAATTAAAAACAAATATCGCCCTCGTTTCGGCAAAGTAGGAAACGAGGGCGATGTATTTTGAAAAGAGCTATTCCAAGAGGGCGGAGGCATCTTCCCATTCTTCATAGAGGGTTTCAAGTTTTTCCTGTGCGGCGGTGTGGTCGCGGGCGACCTGTGCGGCGAGCTGAGGATTTTGATAGGTGGCAGGATCGCCCATCTTTTCTTCCAGCTCGGCAATCAGTTCTTCGGTATTGGCGATGCTGTTTTCGAGGGCGGCGATTTTTGCTTTGAGGGATTTTTTGGATTCCCGGGCAAGACGCTGCTTTTTCTTTTCCTTTTCGATCTCGGTTTTGGTGCGGGTGGGGGCGGTCTCCTCCTCGCCGGCTTCGAGCCTGCGCTTTTTTTCGAGGTAGTCGTCGTAGTTGCCGGCATATTCTATGACGCCGTCGGCGCTCATTTCTATGACGCGGTTTGCCACGCGGTTGATAAAGTAGCGGTCATGGGAGACGGTCAGAATGGTGCCGGTGAAGTCCTCAAGAGCGCTTTCCAAAACCTCGCGTGAGTCCATATCGAGATGGTTGGTGGGTTCGTCGAGAAGAAGGACATTGTCCTTTTTGAGCATCAGCTTGGCAAGTGCCACGCGTCCGCGTTCGCCACCTGACAGGGTGGAGATGGGCTGGAATACATCGTCGCCCATGAACAGAAACAGTGCAAGCACGCCGCGCACGCGGTCGGGATCCAAACGAGGGAATTCATCCCACAGCTCATTGAGGACATCCTTTTCGGGGTGCAGACCTGCCTGATGCTGGTCGTAGTAGCCGATGTCTACATTGGTGCCAAACTTGATGGAGCCGCTGTCCGGCTTGAGCTGACCGAGGATGACACGAAGCAGCGTGGTCTTGCCGATGCCGTTGGGACCGATCAGGGCGACGCGGTCGCCTGCGCGCATATGGAGATGGAAGTTTTTAAACAGTTCGCGTCCGTCAAAGCCCTTGGAGAGGTTTTCGGCGATGAGCACATCGTCGCCGGTTCGGCGGCGGGCTTCAAAGGAGAAGCGAACCTTCTGCTCATCGACGGGACGTTCGACGCGCTCCATTTTTTCAAGACGCTTCTCGCGGCTTTCGGCGGCTTTGATGGATTTTTCGCGGTTGTACATACGGTAACGCTCGATGATCGCCTGTTGGCGGGCAATTTCCTTTTGCTGCATCTCGTATTCTTTGATCTGGCGCTCAAGATTCATGCGGCGCTGCACGGTGAAGGCATCGTAGTTTCCGTCGTACTGCGTGAGGCGGGTCATGGACAGCTCCGCCATGGAGTCGCACACAGCGTTGAGGAAATAACGGTCATGCGATATGACGATGATGCTGCCCTTGTATTTTTTGAGGGTGTCTTCGAGCCATTGTGTGGCGGCGAGGTCAAGGTGGTTGGTGGGTTCGTCGAGCATCAGAAGGTCGGGCTGCATCAGGAGGATTCTTGCAAGGCACAGTCTGGTCTTTTCGCCGCCGGAGAGCAGATTGGCACATTGATGCTGGCGCTCCCTGGCAAAGCCCAAACCGGCAAGCACGCCCTGTATGCGGCTGGGCCATTCGTAGCCGCCCGCATCCTCAAAGCGTTCGGTAAGGCGGGCATATTCTCGGGAGAGCCGATCAAATGCGGCTTCATCCGAATGATTTTCGGACATTTCGGCTTCGAGGGCGCGCAGCCGCTGCTCCATCTGCTTGAGGGGATCGAATACGCGGGAAAGCTCTTCCACTACGGTGAGGTTGGAATCGATGTCGGCAAACTGCGTGAGCAGTCCGACGGTGGCACCACGCATCAGGCTGATGGTACCTGGATCGGGATTGGGGGCATCGGGGTGCATTTCACCGGTGATGAGTTTGAGGAGAGTGGACTTGCCGCTGCCGTTGACGCCGACAAGCCCCATTTTTTGACCTTCCTTGAGGGTCAGACTGACATTTTTAAGAACGACGTTCAAACCGAAGGATTTGGTGACATTTTGCATGGAAAGAAGTACCATATATACACACTCCGTTGAGTTTTCATATAAATCCAATATACAGTATAACATGGATGAAGGAGATTGTCCATTAAAGAGAGCAGAGTCGTTTCAAATGGTATTACGAAGTTTGAGGATTTTGGTGCGAACTCCATATCTCTTGATAATTCAAAATTCATTGAAATGAGGTGACTTTGGTAAAGAAATGCAGACGGAAAATAGACGGGAAGGTTTTGGGTTGTGCGATCAAAGGGGATTTGTTATAATGGGGAGGTGTAATTGGAACATGGTGCAAAATAAATGCAGATCGAAGGGAAGTGTAAGAATGATTCGGGCGAATGAATGGGGCTTTTTGCCGGAAAACAGCGGCACGGAAAATGCGCGTGCGCTGCAGAAGGCTGTAGACATGGGCGGCACGATCATTGTCGAGCAACCGGGTATTTATGACATTGCTGAAACGGTGAAGATCGGTGATGATACCGAACTGGTATTTCTGGCAGGTGTGTATGTAAGAAGAGCGCTGGATGAAAACGGGATGCACAGTCTGGGCTATGTATTTGTGAACAAGGGAGCATATACGCGCAGTTGGAACAAGCATATCACCATTCGCGGCATGAAGCTGATCTGCGGCGAAAACAAGGAAGCGAGAAGAAACTGCAGCATTGTAGGTTTGATCGGTCATTTGTCGTTTTATTATGTGAAGCATCTGGTGATCGATGGTTTTGAGTGCATGGATATGGGAAAGAGCACATTTGGTATTCAGATATGCACGTTTGAGGATATCCGGGTGGAGAATGTGCATATTGAGGGCGACAAGGACGGCGTGCATCTGGGCAGAGGAAAGCGGTTTACCATCCGAAACGGCGTATTCAGGACGTATGATGACCCGATCGCTCTCAACGCGCATGACTATGCGACCAGCAATCCGCAGTTGGGTTGGATCGAGGACGGCGTGATCGAGAACTGTTATGATCTGGATCATGAGAACACGACCGGCTACTTCTGCCGGATCCTGGCAGGATCGTGGGTGGATTGGTATGAAGGAATGCGCGTGCAGCATTCCGACACGGTGGTTGCGCACGGCAGACTGTATCGAGTGTGCATGAAGCCGGACGGCAAGGAGTATGTTTCGATGACCTGTCCGTCGCACGAGGACGGTGCGCAGGTGCTGGACGGCATCAACTGGGTGATGATTCAGGACGATGAAGTCATCTACAATTGCGGCTGCCGGAATGTTCATTTCAAGGATATTTTTCTGCAGAAGAAGCGTCCGACCGGATTCAGCATCCATTTTGACCATGATAACTGGTCGCGCTCGGTATATCCGGGATCGAAGGCACCGGTGCAGGAGGATCTGATCTTTGAGAATATCTATGTGGAGAATGACGTGCCTGTGCTGTTTAGAACCATTACGCCGGTCAACTGCGTGAAGGTCATCAATTCCACGCTGAAGGACAGTTCGATCGGATTCCATTACCTGCCGGAGGGAACGGTGGAATATCCGACGGCTCATGTGCTGCTGTCGGGCACGACTTTTAAGCACAAGGGCGAGCAGATGGTGGTAAAATGCAGTAAAGGATGCTCGGGCACGGTGAAGATTCTGGGCAGCGTTGCCGAGGATGAGGATTTCTGTGCAAGGGTGATGGGTAATGTGCGCGTGCTTTCATCGGATGTGCCGGTGAAGATGGGAGAAGTATAATGGAAAAAACACGGCAGAAGGTATTTGTTCCGGTGGTGCGCGGATTGATAACCAACTATATTGAGCATGATGTGGGAAAGAATGCTGCTGCGCTGGTGTATTATCTGTTGTTTGCATTGTTTCCTCTGCTCATATTTCTGAGCAATCTTCTGGGTGTATTGGATTTGGACATTGCTGTCATCGTGCAGACTATGCAGCGATTTCTGCCTGCGGAGATCGTTGGGATCGTGGAGACCTATCTGGAATATGTGGCGAATACGTCGAGTCACTCGCTGATGTGGTTTTCACTGGTGTTTACGGTATGGTTCCCGATGAGGGCGGCGAGTGTTCTGATGTATAATGTGCGGAGAGCGTATCAGTTGGGCAGAACTGCTCATCCGATCGCATATATGGTGCGGCAGTTGATTTATACGATCGTGTTTTTGGTGGCCATTGTGCTGACGCTGGTATTGTCGATGCTGGGTGATCGGGTGCTGGGCTATATCAACGGATTGATCCCCCAAAGTGAACTGAGAATATCGGAGTATTTGCTGAACATATGGCAGTATATCCGATTTATTCCGGCGGGCATACTGATGTCTGCTGCAGTAGGGATGCTCTATGCGATTTCACTGGATGAAAGACAGGCGGCAAGGGAGATCATGCCGGGGATCGCTGCGGCACTGGTCGC
>CAZYQB010000124.1:0-6645 GCA_964649595.1 uncultured Oscillospiraceae bacterium
CACTACCGCAATCACCGCAGCAGGAACCGCTTTCATATAGCTCATCCCTTCCCGGTGTGCGCGCGCATACAGCGCGGCAAGCGCAACCAGACCGGGCGCAATATGAAGCGGTACCAGACGCTTCTCCATAAACCAGCTGCCCATCATCACAAAGAGAAACAGCAGAAGCGACGGATACACACCTCCCGTCAGTCGGGTCATCATAAATGAGATGAGCGTTACCAGCACGGAAATGGCAATCACCATTACAATTGCGTGTTCATTGAGCGACCCTTCGCCGCCTGCGATGAGTCTGAGCAACGCGAGCATGGTTTCTTTGATCTCAAGCAGCACGTTATCCTGCCTGAGCAGGAAGATGGTTATGCCGCCGCTTGCGCAAATCGTCGTAACGATGGCAGGGATCTTATGAAGCAGCAGCAGCATACAGATCAGCGAAGTAGCCGCACAAGTCAGTATGCATTGCCATGCAGGTGCAGCGATCGAAAAGGCATCGAGCAGCGACAAACTCATCGAGCAGCTCAACAGCACCGCAACAATCGCCGCGCCAAAAAGCTCATTAAATCGGGCTTTCAAATTCATTCGGGTACACCTCTGTTTGTCAGTTCGGCATCAGCCCCACGGACTGATCTGCCGAACCGGAATGCCGTTGAGTTCAAGCTGTGCCTTGATGGTCAGACACTCCGGCGTTACGCTCTCCGCCACCCATCCAAACTGCACCCGCACGCCCAAACGGCGCATTCTAAGCGCGCTGTCTGCTATGGCAGAGGTCAGCCGTGCAGTGACCAGCAGCACGCCGCCGGTACGCTGGAGACGCCGCATCTCAAGCGCAAGCACTTGATCGAAGGAGTAAGGACAGTCGAACTTCAGATCGGTCAGCACCTCAAGAAACTGATTGATCTCTCCGGGGAACTGACCGCTGATCTCGATGGGGCGCGAAGAGGAAAGCGGCATACGCACCCGATAACCGGCAGTCATCTGTGCCAACACCGCCGAAGCAGCTGTGTCGCACATGGTATCCTCAATGGTCAGCACCTGTGAGCGACTGGCGCTGACCGGGCTTACATCCATGAGCACCAGCGTATCAGGACGCGCGGATTCCTCATAGGTGCGCACCATCAGTTCACGCTTGCGCATGGTCAGTTTCCAATGCACTTTTTTTAGATGGTCGCCGTCCTGCCATGTGCGCACGCCGGAAGGCGAAGAAATATCCTCGGATACGCGCACCTGTCCCTGTGTTCCCATATCTCCCGGCTCGATCGCCATCGGAGCAACGGTTTCGGTTTTGGGAACCACGCTGACCGTCGCGGTACTGCCGCGAAGAGCACGGCTGAAGGTGAACAGACTGAATATATCCGTCACATATACCTTCGTTATGCCCATCTGATAGTGTCCGCGGTGCGGACAGCTCATGGCATAGCGGTATTCCTTATCTTTGAGAGGCGGAAGCTGCACAGCGATCTTGCCCACAGAGTGATCGTCGGACGGCGAAGATACCTCCAGCTCGATCAATCCCACCGGCAGAATACTGCCGCGCCGCAAATTCATTCGTATGGAAACGGTCTCTCCGCGAACTGCTCTGCTCTTTTGAAGGCTTGTCCTGACCCGTATGGTGACCAGCGTGGCAAGTGCCGTCTCCAGAGCGATCAGCAGGATCATCATCATCGTCCAAAACAGCAGATAATAGATCGCGCCGCCGGTAGACAGCGCGATGGCAAGCAGCGTCAGAGCAATCAGCAGAAATACGACCGTTTTGGTACTCAC
This sequence comes from uncultured Oscillospiraceae bacterium, assembly GCA_964649595.1. Lineage (GTDB taxonomy): Bacteria > Bacillota > Clostridia > Christensenellales > Aristaeellaceae > RGIG2066. Next base: position 1,762 of record CAZYQB010000124.1, read on the forward strand.
GAGAGCTTGACCGGCACCTGTACGGAGCCGATCACCGAGGAAAGCACGCGCTCTGCGGTCATATTGCGCATACGCGCTTCAGGGCTGAGTACCAGACGATGTGCCAGAACCGGTGCCGCCATATGCTGCACATCCTCCGGCACCACATAATCACGTCCGTTGAGCAGCGCATAAGCCTGTGCCGCACGCAGCAGATAGATCGCGCCGCGAGTGGACACACCCAGCTGCAATGCGCTGTGCTTTCTGGAAGCCTGCGCGATCATTGCAACATAGGTCTTGATCTCCTTGGAGGTATATACCTCGCCTACCTGCTGCTGCATATACACAATGTCCTCCGCCGCGCAAATCGGTCTGAGGTCATTCATCGGACGGGCATTGGTGGTCGTCTTTTCCAGAATGCCGACCTCTTCTTCGCAGGTCGGGTAACCAATAGAAATGCGCATGAAGAAACGGTCCAGCTGCGCTTCGGGCAGCGGATAAGTGCCTACAAAATCGACGGGGTTCTGCGTTGCCAGTACCATAAACGGACTGGGCATACGGTAGGTCACGCCGTCCACCGTAACCTGACCTTCTTCCATGACCTCCAGCAGCGAGGACTGGGTCTTGGGAGAGGTACGGTTGATCTCGTCAGCCAGCACCATCTGGCTCATGATGAGACCCTGATGATATTCCAGCTCTCCGGTTTTCATATTCACGATGGAAAAGCCGGTAATATCGCTGGGCGTAATATCGGGTGTAAACTGGATGCGCTTAAAGGAACAGTCCAGGGAGCGCGCCAGAGAGGAAGCCAGCGTGGTCTTGCCGACGCCCGGAACATCCTCAATCAAAACGTGTCCGCGGCAGATGAGCGCACAGAGCATCAGCTCAATGGCTTCGTCTCTGCCGACCACCACGCGGGCAATGTTCTGCTTGAGTGCCTGTACGATTCTCTGCATGGGTTGCATAGTCACATCATCCTTTATTTTTATATTTTCCTACTATATTAGAGATTGTATGCGAGTGAAAAGTTCCCGCGAAAATCCCTGTTTCAGTATAGCCGAGAGTGTTATAACTTACAAGAGTCATAACAAGGAATTCACAATTCAGTTTACATTTTCACAATCTTTCTCTGGACTGTATCGGCAGTATACCATTATAATAGCTCTATACATCCATTTGGGCATATAATATTTGTTCGATTCCGAAGAAAGGAAGTCCTTCATGAGCAGCATTCCTCCTTCCAATGATTTTCTCCACAATCCCTCTCGAGACTCTGTTTGTTCCGATGCTATCCAAAAATATCTGCACACTCAATGGGCAGGTCGACATATTAAGTATCACGCTTGCACCGATTCGACCAATCTGCGCGCGCGCCTGATGGGTATGGACGGCGCACCGCACGGCACATTGGTCATCGCCGACGAGCAGACCGCCGGTCGCGGGCGAATGTCGAGAAGCTGGGAATCAAGACCGAGTGACTCCATTCTCATGAGTCTGCTCGTGCGCCCGGAAAACCTCCTGCCGCACAATGCCACCGGTCTGGTTTTGCTCGCCGCCATAGCAGTTGCCGCCGCCTGCCGTGCAGAAGGCGCAGATGTATCCATCAAGTGGCCCAACGATCTGATCGTGAACAGCAAAAAGCTGTGCGGAATGCTGCTTGAGATGAATGCCTCGATGGAAAAGGTGAATTTCGCCGTGATCGGCATCGGCATCAACATAAAGTCATTCCCCTACGCGGATGATTTAAAGCACGCAGCCTGTTTGACAGATGCCTGCGGTCATGAAGTCGAACGTGCAAAGGTGGTTGCCGCCTTCCTGCAGGAATTTGAAATGCTCTATGCAAAATGGCGCACAGAAGGTATTGAAGCGATCCTTTCCATATATCGTCAATATTCCATTACTCTCGGCAGACGAGTGCGCGTGATCGGATCAACAGAGACCTTTGAAGCACAGGCTCTGGATATTCTTCCTGACGGCGCACTGATGGTGCGCACGGACGAGGGCACCATTTTGCCCATTCATGCAGGGGACGTATCGGTGCGCGGCGTAATGGATTATGTGTAATTCGGAGGAAAACTATGATCTTAGGCGTAGGACTTGACCTTGCGGATGTAGCGCGCATCGAGCACGCCATTCAAAAACAGCATTTTCTGGAGCGCATCTTCTCCGAAGAGGAACGTGAAAGCATATCTCGAAAAGGCGCACAGACCGCTGCCGGCTACTTTGCCGCTAAGGAAGCGGTAGCAAAGGCACTGGGCACAGGCTTTACAAACTTCGGACCATGGGATATTTCGGTTCACTGCGATGAAATGGGCAAACCTGAAGCACTTCTCAAAAACAACGCTCTAAAAAAACTCGATGAATTGGGCGGTAAACTGACCATCTCCATCACGCACAGCGGCGGCTTTGCGGCAGCTGTAGCCATTCTCTCCACCGATTGATCTTTCTTCGCCGTACTTCCGTCGGGTACGGCATTTTTTCATCTTTCTGCATTGAGTCTCTGCGTGTACTGCGATCCGCATACGCACTTTTGTCCCAATACCAAACTTTTGTTCGATTTTATCAAATCCGCCACTTTTCAATTTCGCCATCTTGTGCTATAATAAGTAAAACACGATGCTTTCCGATAAAATCGTTTGCTCGGAAGCATTTATTTTATGTTTTCCACATTCTGTGAAACCATACGGAGGACCAAATGGCAGGAAATAAATATCAGGCAAGCGATATTCAGGTATTGGAGGGTCTGGATGCGGTCAGAATGCGTCCGGGTATGTATATCGGCTCCACCGGCGCTCGAGGTCTGCATCACCTGATCTGGGAAATTGTAGACAACGCCATCGATGAAGCCGCCAACGGCTATGCCACCGAAATCAGCGTGACCCTCAAAAAAGACGGAAGCTGCGAGGTCGTAGACAACGGACGCGGTATCCCGGTGGATATTCATCCGCAGTTGGGCGTGTCGGCAGTTGAAGTGGTCTATACCCAGCTTCACGCAGGCGGCAAGTTCGGCAACAAAAACTACGCCTACTCCGGCGGTCTGCACGGTGTAGGCGCATCGGTAGTAAACGCACTTTCCGAATGGGTGACGGTCGATGTATATCAGGATTTCAGCCACTACTTTATCCGCTTTGAATCCAACCCCGACCCCAAAGATCCCAATCATATTCTCTCGGGCGTCCCGGTTGCTCCGCTTCAGAAGGTAGGCAACACCCGCAAGCGCGGCTCTACCATATGTTTCAAGCCCGATGCGCGCGTATTTGAAACGGTGGAATTTTCCGCCGACATCGTACGCCGCCGCATCCGTGAGCTGGCATATCTCAATCAGGGCGTAAAGTTCACCTTCATCGACGAGCGCATCAAGGAGGCAGAAGACCGCAAGGTCGAATACAAATACGACGGCGGTCTGAGAGATTTTGTAACCTACCTTAACGCCGACAAAAACCCGATCTCCGAGGTCATCTATTTTGAAGGCGAAAAAGACGGCACACGCATCCGCGTTGCCATCCAGTACACCGACTCTTATACCGAAAATATCTTCTCCTATGTCAACAACATCCCTACCGCTGAGGGCGGCTCACACGAAACCGGATTCAAGGCGGCTGCTACCAAAGTATTCAACGATCATGCCCGCCGCATCGGCGTTTTGAAGGACAAGGACGCCAACCTGTCGGGCGACGACTTCCGCGAAGGCATGACCGCAGTAGTATGCGCCAGCGTGCGCAATCCTCAGTTTGAAGGGCAGACCAAGGGGCGACTGGGCAATACCGAAGTGCGCCCCATTGTAGAGACGATCTGCACCGAGCAGCTTTCTCTGTTTTTAGAGGATCTCAAACATCAGGACACCGCGCAGCGCATCGTGGAAAAGGCAGTGCAGGCGGCGCGTGTGCGTGAGGCGGCACGAAAGGCACGCGACGTGGCACGTCAGAAAAGCCAGCTCGAAGCTGCACCGCTGGTCGGCAAGCTGTCCTCCTGTACAGGACGCAACTATGCCATGAACGAGCTGTTCATCGTTGAAGGCGACTCGGCAGGAGGATCTGCCAAGCAGGGGCGAGACCGCCGTTTTCAGGCGATCCTGCCGCTTCGAGGAAAGCCTCTGAACGCCGAAAAGAAGCGCATTGATCAGGTTCTTTCCAATGAGGAATTCCGTTCAATCATCACCGCACTGGGTACCGGTATCGGAGAGGACTTTGACATCAGCTCACTCAAATACGGTCGCGTGGTCATCCTCTCGGATGCCGATCAGGACGGCGCGCATATCCGTGCCATCCTTCTGACCTTCTTCTTCCGCTATATGCGCCAACTGGTGACCGACGGTCATGTATATATCGGTATGCCGCCGCTGTACAAGGCTTCCAAGGGCAGTCAGGTCATCTACTGCTATGACGACAAGGAACTTGCCGCCGCCATCAAAAAGCTGGGACGCGGCTATGTGCTTCAAAGATACAAAGGTTTGGGCGAAATGAACCCCGAACAGCTTTGGGAAACCACCATGAACCCGGCGCAGCGCAAGATGATTCAGGTCACCATCGAGGATGCGGCAGAGACCGACCGCCGCGTCAGCATCCTCATGGGCGACAAGGTGGAACCGCGCCGCGAATACATCGCCGCATACGCCGATTTCAACCGCATCGACACATTCATGGATCATGCCAAAACGGAGGATAAGGAGGGCAAGCACTGATGGCACGCAAAACTGGGCAGCCGCCTCTGCCCGAGCGCAATGAAATAATCGTGCAGCGTCCAATGGAGGATATCATGCACGATTCGATGATCCCCTACTCCGAGTATGTCATTTTGGAACGTGCGCTGCCCCGCGTGGAGGACGGCTTGAAGCCAGTTCAGCGCCGCATCCTTTACACCATGCATGAGCTGGGACTGACGCCCGACAAGCCGCACAGAAAATGC